>JARFQX010000438.1 GCA_029287555.1 Rubripirellula sp.
CCACACTGTCTGAAACACGCCGAGGGATGTCCGGCCGACTACGACCAATTCGGCATGAACTGCAAAGAGTGCGGCGCGTGTAGCATTGCCGACTTTCGCGGCATGGCCGAAGAGATGGGTTATCGCGTGTTGGTCGCCGAAGGTTCGCCGGTGGTAATGAAGATCATCGTGGGGGGCTACGTTGATGCCGTCGTTGGCGTTGCTTGCCTGAACGTCCTGGAAAAGGCGATCGATAAAGTGCTGCTCGCAGGCATTCCTTGCATGGCCGTACCATTACTCAGCAGTGATTGTCGAAACACGAAGGTTGACGAGTCCTGGGTCGATGAGATGATTCGGACTCCCCACGTGCCGGCGGCGCAAAGCACGCGAAGCTACGTGCACTTGATGCGGGCCGCCAGCGATCTGTTTTTGCCCGAGAACCTTGATCGCTACGCACCACGCGTCCGCAGCCAAGCGGCCTTGGGTTCAGAGGCGGTCACGTTGGATCAGATCCAATCGCTCGATGCGGTCGCCGCGACCGAGCACATTGCTTATGACTTCCTTAGTCGCGGTGGCAAGCACTCGCGTCCCTTCATCACCTTGGCCGCCTACGATGCCATGACCGGTGGCAAGTGCACCGAGCCCGATGCCGATGAAGCCGTCGCCGAGCTCCCGCTTGCGGTGAGCCGAGCGGCGGTCAGCATCGAAACTTTCCACAAGGCCAGCCTCGTTCACGACGACATCGAGGACGACGACGCCTATCGCTACGGGCAATTGGCCGTGCATCGTCGCTTTGGGTTGCCGACAGCGATCAACATCGGTGACTATTTGATTGGCCTCGGTTATCGGCTACTGAGTCGATCGGATGGCGAAGAAGACGTGCCGGCCCAGGCCCGCGCCGATGTTCTCGATGCGTTGGCCAACGCACACATGCGGTTGGCGGAAGGTCAAGGCGCGGAACTCCTCTGGCGCGACGTGAAGGATCGTCGCTTGACGCCGCTCGATGCATTGAAGGTCTACGCCCTGAAGACCTCGCCAGCGTTTGAGGCGGCACTGTTTAGCGGGATTCGACTAGCCGGGGATGCCGAACCCTATCGAGATGCGATTCGCACATTCAGCCGAAACCTCGGTGTGGCGTTCCAAATTCTAAATGATCTCGGTGATTGGGCAGGTGACGATTCGAATAAGTTGTTCGCCGGTGGCGATGTCATGGGCGGGCGACCGACGCTGCTCTGGGCCCTGGCGTTGCAAAGTCTATCGGACCAGGATGCCGGCGAACTCAGACGCCTGGCCCAACCCGATTGCGGGCTCAGCGACCAGCAGAGGATGCAGCGAGTTCGACGTCTGTACGAGAAGGCGGACGTATTCGAAACGTCGTTGAAGTTGGTCGACAAGCACCAGGCGAGGGCCGAGCAAGTGGCGGACGAAATCGATGTTGATGCACTGCGCCGGCTCTTTTACTTCCTGGTCGACACCGTGTTGGAGCGGCCGGACTTGCCGTCACCGGCGGTCGTTTCGATCGGCGTTACCGCCCCCACCGCCTAGACCGATACCTGCGAGTGAGATTCATGAGAGGCGTGTCATCCGACGAGCCGCGTGTCGACATCAACGAATTGCTTGATGAGTTCTACGACCAACCCATTGGACACTCGCAGCTCGGTGAATTCGAACCGACCGACTCGGTTCCAACTCCCTACGACCGTTTGCTTGACCATCACGAGCACATGACCGTGACGGTCGAATCGCACTATGGTCAGAAAGTCGCCGTCCAGGTCCACCGTTACCACACCAAGGGTGACTGGTACGCTCGCGAAATCACGCTGGTCACTTCCGAGTCGCAGCGGATCGTTCAGTATGGAATCGTGCGAATCGATACCACGAAGCTGGAGCCCATGGTGTGGAGCGAGATCGAGAACCAATCGACGCCGCTTGGTCGAGTCCTGGTAAAACACGACGTTCTGCGCGAGGTCCAGCTTTGCGGTTTGTGGCGAGTCAAGGCGGGGCCTAGCCTTGCCGCCATGATGCACTTGACCGTTGGTGAGGTGCTTTACGGAAGAACAGCGCTAATATTCTGCCATGGTTCCCCAGCCATCGAATTGCTTGAAATCGTGGCACCCGTAGCGACTTAACTCAATGTTTCGGTATCGCCACGTTCCCGGATACACCACTCTCTCGTGTCTCTCTCTTGTCTCTCTCGTGCCGACCGCTTGATCGAGGACGTTTCCCAATGTGCTTCTACCGATCAGTCTCATCCGCGGCGTTCGCCCTGATGACTTCGCTCGGTTGCGCTGCTTTGACGGCGGAAGAGAACGCGTCAGGCGAGCCGAAGTCGGCGGCCGAGCTTCGGTCAGAAGCAGTCACGGCGCTGCACGAGGGAGACAGCACCGTGGCCGTGAAAGCCGCCGACACGCTGGTCGAGCATCATGCCGATCAGGCGAGCGCACGATTGCTGGCCGCGGATGTCTACCTGCGGTGCGGGAGATTCAAAGAAGCGGTGAAGTGGTTCGATCGCTACCTCGAGCTTGCACCCGAATCGTTGCCCGGTCTTTGGCAGCGCGGAATCGCTCTCTATTTTGTTCGTGATTACAAGCGAGGCGCGGCTCAATTCGAAGAGCATCGCAAAGTGAACCCGCATGACGTCGAGAATGCTGCCTGGCACTTTCTTTGCGTCGCCAAGTTGGACTCGATCGACAAAGCGCGCCGCATGGTGCTGCCAGCGCCGAACGATCCGAGGCTGCCCATGGAAGAAGTGCTGGCAATGCTCAGCAGCGGCGATAGCGAATCGGTACGAAAGCGGATGGAAGCGTTGCCAGCCGGCAGCGCCGCCCGGCGCCAGGCCGACTTCTACGGCAATTTCTATCTCGGCCTTCACGCCGACGCCAAGGGTGACCGGGGTCAGGCTTTACATTGGCTGCGTCAATCGGCAGCCGAGGCGCCGCACCACTACATGGGTGATATCGCCCGTGTTTACGTCGCCTTTCTGGAAAATGAGCAACGCTGAGGACCGTCCCGCAATCCATCCCATCGGCGACAAAGAACTACCTTGTTCCGCCCCGGAAGAGCCGGATCTGCGGTGATTGCCCAATCACCGCGTCGGGCAAGACCCCAGGACGCCTGCTACAATGAAGTGGTGCCCACCCAGGCTGGAGTCGACGCCGATTTTCCCGCAAGCACGCCGCTCGCATCCTCCCGGCCAAAGCCCCCTTCCGCGTTTGAAGTCGCGATTTCGGCTGAGTGATTGAGAAATCGTGACCCGACGCGCCAGTTTTGAAGTTTCGCTTTCTTCGTAACCCGAGGCGTGAGGGCCTGTTGATTTAATACCATTCATAACCCGACGCGTGAGCGAGGACGCCCGTACTAGCGATTCGCGGCGGTTCGTTCCTCGCTAACCGGCTTGTTGACTTAAGTGAGCCGCGACGCGTGAGAGCCTGTCGATTTAATACCGATCGTAACCCGACGCGTCAGCGAGGAAGCCCTTACTGGCGATCAATGGCGGTCCGTTCCTCGCTGACGCGTCGGGTTTCGATTCGATCAACAAGCCGGTGAGCGGCCGGGCAGCGCGCCTTGCCCGAGGCCTTACCAGCCTGTCGATTTAATACCGATCGTAACCCGACGCGTCAGCGAGGAAGCCCTTACTGGCGATCAATGGCGGTCCGTTCCTCGCTGACGCGTCGGGTTACGATTTTCCAATGGCTCGGCCGAAAGCGCAACTTCAAAACGCCTCCGTGAGGGATGAATCAAGATCAAATCCTGTGCTTCATGATTCGTTTACAGTTACACATCCGAAAACTGCTCGTTCCTCTGGCGATCGGACTGTTCGGCAGTTTGTCGATTGCGATGGCAGAAGGCGACAGCGCAGCGACCGAGGCGGAGCGGAAGTCGCTGGAAATCTTTGAGAAGCAGGTCCGTCCCGCGATGCTTGAACACTGCATTCGTTGCCATGGTGCTGAGAAGCAGAGAGGCGGGCTTCGGCTCGATTCAGCAGAGGGTTGGGCCGTCGGCGGCGACTCGGGACCGGCCTTGGTACCGCACGACACAACGAGTCTGTTGTTGCAGGCGATTCGGTACCAGGACCCCATCGTCGAGATGCCACCGAAAGGCAAGCTGCCATCAAGGGTGATCGAAGCTTTTGAAGCTTGGGTGGCTCTCGGCGCCGTCGATCCGCGAAGGGAGGTGGCGCCGCGAAACGATGCGTCGGATGCGGTCCCGGGCATCGACGAAGGCCGAGAGTTTTGGGCGTTTCAGCCCTTGGCGCCGGTTGCGGTTCCGGAAAGCGATTCGGGGGAATGGCCCGAAACGCCGATCGATCGATTCATTTTCGCGGGACTGGAACGCAACGGTTTGGCCCCAAATCCGCCGGCCGATCGAGGGACGCTGCTGCGCCGTGTTTACTACGATCTGGTTGGGCTGCCTCCGACACCGCAGGAGATACGCGAGTTTCTCGCGGACCGCTCGGACAAGGCCTTGGAGAAGGTGGTTGACCGGCTTCTTAGTTCGCCGCGATTTGGCCAACGCTGGGGGCGACATTGGCTCGACGTCGTACGGTTTGCCGAGTCAAGCGGCGGCGGTCGAACGCTGCTGTTTCCCGACGCATGGCGTTTCCGTGATTACGTGATCGAGAGTTTCAATCGTGATCTGCCGTACAACCGCTTTCTCAAAGAACAGATCGCCGGCGACCTTCTGCCTTGGGACAACTGGCAACAGCGGCAACGTCAACTGGTCGCAACAGGCTTTCTGTTGTTGGGTCCGACCAACTACGAGATGCAAGACAAAGGCATCCTGGAGATGGATGTCGTCGACGAGCAATTGGACACGATCGGAAAAGCCTTCCTCGGCATGACCATCGGCTGCGCGAGATGCCACGATCATAAGTTTGATCCAATTCCGACATCCGATTACTACGCGATGGCGGGGATCTTCAAGAGCACCAAGTCGCTCATTCACTCGAACGTATCAAGTTGGAATAAGGTCGGGCTGCCATTGCCGGATGACCAGGAATCTCGCTTGGCCGCACACCAGCGGGCGGTCGCGGCGGTGAAGCGTGCACTCAAGAAGGCGACCGAGCGTTGGGAACAGGCCGGAGGCGATGCGAAACCAGGCCGTGGGGATCGCAAGTCGCTTGACCCGAAACAAATCGGTGCGGTGGTGATCGACGATGACGATGCGCAACGGATCGGGGCTTGGAAAGAATCCGTTGCCATTGCCCAGTTTGTGGGATCACGCTACCTGCACGATGAGTCGGCAGGCAAAGGCGAAAAGCAGGTCGTGTATCATCATCGATTTGATTCACCGGGCGAGTATGAGATCTTCGTCAGTTATTCCGCTGGTTCCAATCGATCGACGCGCGTCCCGATTCGAGTCTTCCATCGCGGTGGCGAAACACTGATTCGAGTCGATCAACGAAAACGACCGAAGGTCGACGGCACGTTCGTCTCACTCGGCACATTCAACTTCGATTCGGAAAACCCACTCAAGCTCATTGTCTCGAACGAGGACACCGATGACGGTGTGGTGATTGCCGATGCGGTGGCGATCGCGGAGTCGTCGTCATCGATCTCAACCTTGATCCGTCAAACCGACGACGAGACCGAGAAAGGTGCCGCAGACGACACGGCTGATGCCGAACAACTTCGTGGGCTAGAGGCTCGTGTCAAAGAGTTGACACGGGAGTTGCAGCAGCTCGAAAAATCGGGGCCCATGCGTCCCGTCGCGATGGCGGTTCAGGACGATCCCGATGGCGGCGACATCCACCTGATGATTCGCGGCGTGGTCGGTCAGCACGGTCCGTTGACCCCGCGCGGCGTGATGCAAGTCGCTGCTTGGGAACCGTTTCCATCCATCCCCGAAGGCAGTAGCGGGCGACTCGAGTATGCCGATTGGATTGCCGACGAGCGTCATCCTTTGACCGCCCGCGTGATGGTCAATCGAATCTGGCACTGGATGATGGGACGGGGCATTGTTCGCACCGTCGACAACTTTGGCAGCACCGGCGAGCCGCCGAGCGATCCGGCGCTGCTTGACTATCTCGCTGGCGAGTTCATCCGCGACGGTTGGTCCGTCAAGAAGCTCATCCGTCGGATCGCTTTGTCCCGCGTCTACCAGCTCAGCTCAGCGCCGGGTGAACAGGCCGCCATCGACGGGGCGAATCGCGGCATGTGGCGGATGAATCGAAAGCGATTACGGGCCGAGGACATTCGCGATTCAATCTTGGCGGTCTCCGGATCGCTCGACCATCGCTACGCGGGGCCCGCGATCAAGTCCGGCACCAAAATCGAGTATGGATACGAATTTGATTCACGCCGGCGCAGCGTCTACCTTCCCGTTTTTCGCAACACACTGCCCGAAGTCTTTGAGGTCTTCGATTTTGCGGATCCGAATATCCAGCTTGGAGCGAGGAGCACCAGCACGATCGCCGCTCAAGCGTTGTGGTTGATGAATCATCCCGACATGCTGAGGGCGACGCGCAAAGCGGCGTCGCGGTTGTTAGCGACTTCCCACGAGAGTGATCTTGAGCGTATCGAGTATGCTTTCTTGCAGGTTCTGGGGCGTCCTCCAACGGCGGTCGAACGTCGAATCAGCTTCAATCTGCTACTCGGGGAGGCGACTACCGAAGCTCCGCAAGTTTCCCCCACGGAAAATTGGGCGATGCTGTATCAGGCACTTTTCCAATCAATCGACTTCCGCTACCTGAATTGAACCGAGGCAAGCTTTCATGTTTCCCAGCCGACGAGAGTTGCTGAAATCGATGGGTTGTGGCTTTGGTTACCTGGCCACCGCCGCGATGACCAAGGCCCAGGCAGGAGCGTCCACCGAAGCCTCGATGAGGCGCAACCCGTTGGCCGCCAAGTCTCCTCACTTCGCGCCTCGCGCCAAACGGGTCATCTTTCTATTCATGCAGGGAGGCCCGAGCCAGGTGGATACGTTTGATCACAAGCCCTTGCTTGATCGGCGTGATGGCGAGTTGGAAACGTTCGATGATGCGCGTGTGCTTGCCAAGCGGAAAGAGGTTGTGGAACACCGGGTCTTCAAATCGCCTTGGAAGTTTCAGCGCTACGGGGAGTGTGGCCAGTCCGTTTCCGAGCTCTTTCCCCACATTGCCCGCCACGTCGATGACCTTTGCTTTCTCAAGGGGATGCACACCGATGGGGTGGCGCATGGTCCGGCAACACTGTTTCTGCACACCGGTTCGATCAATCTCGTCCGGCCCTCGATGGGCTCCTGGGTGCTGTACGGGTTGGGGACGGAAAACGAGAATTTGCCGGGCTTCGTGACGATTCAACCGTCGATGGGTAACGGCGGACCTCGCAATTACAACAACGCGTTTCTGCCGGCGGTCTACCAGGGCACGGCGATTGGCCGCGCTGGAACACCGGCATCCGAAGCGCGGATTCGGAATCTCGCCAACGCAAACATCAGCCCGTCGCAGCAGCGCAGGCAATTCGAGTCGCTGCGCCAACTCAACACCGCCCAGATTTCGCAGCGGCCCGGCGACCCGGAACTGGAAGCCGTCATCAATTCCTACGAACTCGCGTGGCGGATGCAGCGAGCGGTCCCCGACATCCTTGATCTATCGCAAGAACCGCAGCACATCCGTCAGCTTTACGGCATTGGATCAAAACCGACCGATGATTTCGGACGACAATGCCTGATGGCTCGACGTCTTTGCGAAGCGGGGGTTCGCTTTGTCCAAGTCAACTATGGCGACAACAGTAATAACCCGCGCTGGGATCAGCACTCCAACCTGGAAAAGCACGCCGAGCATGCCCTGAACACGGATCAACCGGTTGCCGGCTTGATCCAAGACTTGAAGCAGCGAGGCTTGCTTGAAGACACACTGATTTGGTGGGGCGGTGAGTTCGGGCGGACACCCTATGCCCAGGCCAACGGGACCGGGCGAGACCACAACCCATACGGATTCACGATCTTTCTTGCCGGCGGCGGGGTCAAACCGGGATTCTCTTACGGTGCAACTGACGAGTTCGGGCATCACGCCATCCGCAACAAAGTGCACATGCACGACTGGCACGCCACCTTGCTGCACCTGCTTGGCTTGGATCACGAGGAATTGACCTTCCTGCACGACGGTCGACCGTTTCGGCTGACCGATGTTCACGGAGAAGTAATCTCCGAGATCTTTGCGTGACTGGGGGAAAAAGGATCCATCACCGTGCTGGAACGAAGGCTTCCCAGCAGGAGCCAGTTCTCATCCACAATCTCGCACGGCGATTTATTTGAGGGTGTCCGGGAATTCGAAGTAGGCCGAATCAAGCGAAGCGCCGATCCGGCACCGAACAGCAATTCGACGCCGAGCAAGAACCCTTGCCGGATCGGCGTCGCTGCGCTCCTTGATGCCGGCCTACACGCCACTCCCCGTGCTCCTGCTCAGCGAAGCGGTGCTCGTAATCGGATAGAATGGTACGAGTCGCGTCAATTGGTTCGATTACGAGCACCGTCGCGAGCGACTGAGCACGAGCACGACTTGCAATTCAAAATCGCGCACCCTTCTTTATAGCCTGACGATCGGCGGATCGAACGGCTCTTTGGGCATCACTCTATTGGCATCAAGCTGTTATCGCTTCGTCAAGCTTTCTGCTTCTCTCATCTCCTTTCCATGGCTTGGGTCTGTTCCAATGAGATCAGCGTCTCGATTCCTGATATTTGTGTGTCTCGTTGGGTGCTCCCTCGGGACTCGTGTTGCAAGAGCCGATGATCCGTCGACGCAAACGCCTCCGGTGTTGTTGCAGATGATCCGCGATGATGCCATTCATCGGGATCTCGGGCTCTCAGCTTCGCAGGTCGCCCAGGTCGTTCGGGTACTCGATGAGATTGACGGGCCGTGGTTTCGAGCCCGCAACCTGCCAGTGGACCAGCAGCGTGAGAAGATCGCTGAGCTTACGGCGCAGCTGGAGAGCGCTTTGGCGGGAATCCTGAGTCTTGAACAGCGGAGTCGCGTCAACCAATTGATTTGCCAGGCGCTGGGCACGCGCATGGTCCTCCGAGACGACGTCGTCTCCGCACTTGGGCTCTCGGCCGACACCGTGCTCGCTTTTCGCGAGGCTTTTCAAGAGACCGATCGCAGGGCGGCCGAAATACAGAAGAAACTCTCCGCTAATGAGCTGGATGCTCAAGCGGCGAATGAGGAAGTCAACCAGCTCAAGGCAAAGGAACGTCAAACGTTAGTGAAGCTGCTGAGCAACGAGCAAAAAGCATCGATTGGAGAACTGACGGGAGAGGCCTTTGACTTCTCCCAGGTACGACGCACCTATCCGTTGGCACCGGAATTGAGCGGGGAAGGGGCGACTTGGATTCAGGGCGGCCCCTTAACGCTCGAAGAGCTTCGGGGAAAAGTTGTGGCTGTGCATTTCTATGCGTTTCAGTGCATCAATTGCCAACGCAACTTTCCCCACTACCAAGCTTGGCACGAGAGTTACGCGGACAAGGGCCTGGTGATCATTGGCATCCAAACTCCCGAAACGGCAACGGAGAGAAACTTCGACCGGGTTGCCGCCGCCGTGAAGTCGGATGGGATCGAGTACCCGGTACTGATGGATGCCCAATCGAGCAATTGGAAATCGTGGAGCAACACGATGTGGCCGACCGTTTACCTGATTGACAAGCGCGGCTTCATCCGTCGCTGGTGGCAAGGGGAACTCAATTGGCAGGGGACGCCTGGCGAACAGCAAATGCGAAAATCGCTTGAGCGGTTGCTCTCCGAAGATACTTGATCGGATGCTTCCGGCTTATCACGATTTCACTCGCGAAACAGCGTCACGGCGCCGCGTTCCTGGTCGAGTGGGATCCCGGCGGTAGCGCGGCGGATTCGAGCTAGCGGATTCTTGTCGATGAGTTGCATGGCATCACGCAAGGACGATCCGAGCAACCTCTGGGTTTCCCCGTCGTCGCCAAAACCGATCGTGTAGGCCATCAACGTTTCACCTCTTAGCAGCCGAAACGACTTAACGACGGGGCGTGCATCGATGTGGGTGTTCAACGGGTCACTTGATCTTTCCAGCATCGGTCGGAAACCGTAGCGACTCGCGATCATGGCGTTGATGGAGCCCGCCGACACGAGTTCGCCTTCACCACTCTCGGGGTCGACCCGCACGTAGACCAGCGACATCAACTGCTCGGCGGTGCTGGTTTGCCAAATCGTGTCGCTGATACGTTGAATCAGTTGTTCGGCGGTGTGCCGATATCCGGTGTGGGCGGCGAGAGCGGCTCGGGTCACCGCCGCGCTCATGGCGCCCTTGACCGTTGGATCGACCGCCTCGGCAATCGCAATCATGACCGTGCCATCGGGGAGCACATCCCAGACGTGCCATCCGGTTGCCCAATCGTTGGGCGATTCGATCAGTCCATCGACGCGCCAACCTTCGGCGACGGAAGCACCGATGGGTAGCGATTCGTATTGCCATTGAGCCAGATCTTGTAGTGGTTCACGGGCTTCGACACCTTCATCCCGGCAGGCTGTCGAGGCGGAAGCCAAAACGATCGCCACTTGCGCGGCGGCAAACCGGGCCACCGCCGACTCGGCGCCGCGGAACTCGGTCCGTTGCTCGCTGAATAGCCACAGCGTCCCGATTGGCACCCCGTCACTTTGGATCGATGCACAAATACCCGAAGCGAAAGGCTCGGGACTATTCCAGGTTTCCAACGAATTCGCATCGAGGTCCTCGATCGCGACAACATCGCGAACCATCGCTTCCAGGTCGGCTCGACTTCCCCGCAACGGCCGCGGGTGAACTTCGAGACGATCCTCGGGCAGACCGTGGACAACGCGCGCCTTTAGATACTGCGTCTCTTCATCAAGCATGTAGATCGCGGCGGCATCACAACGACAGGCGGCGGCCGCATCGGCAAGTGTTTGCTCGATCTGATCGGCCATCTGAGCGCGATCGTTGTCGGAGGTGAGAATGGGAGCGCGGGAGGCGAGTTCCATCTCTTGACGGCGCATCGCTTCGCGATTGCGCCGCAGTTCGTCGGCCATGCGGGCAGCCAACTCGGCGAGTCGTGCGGCCGCCAGCTTGCTGACCGCCGCCATACCATCGATCTCAGTGGTCTCCGCGTTGACAGCCGGCAGCAGTTCGAAGGATTCGCCGCGGGAAGCTCGCTGATCGATCCGCCAGCCCGTGACATCGGAGTAGGCATCCCAGAAATGGCGCATGGGGTCATGTGGCGGGACGACTTTGGTCGAGCCGGTTTTGCTTCCGCGATGAAGTCTCAAGTAACTCGGAATGTTCGTGGTCACGGGGTCGCCTGATGGGGAGATGTCACCAACGTCCGCGTGGGTCCTGCATCGCGTGCGTTGGAGAGAGCCTTCGATTGAATCGCATCCTTGTGCCTGAAGGATGATCGTCCTGGCACCGAGCTTCACTGAATGGATCGACCGTTAAACTCAACGAAGATTGCCAGCACACCCGCGCGATGCCGACAATCGTCAGGACT
>JARFQX010000792.1 GCA_029287555.1 Rubripirellula sp.
ATCGGTTGGGCGCAGCGCGCAACGACTTGGTTACGGAACTCTTCGTGGAACATGAAGGCGACGAGCTAATCACTGAAACAGACTGGGCGGACGATGAGATCGCTGAAGTGGATCTTCGTCGCATCGAGTCTGAATATCTGGAACAAACGCTCGTCTCTATGGAAAAACGGGCAAAGAGTTATCAGCCTTGGCGACCCCGGTCGGCACTCTGCTTCTATCGATCGTTGGTCGCGGCCGATCAAGCCCATGAGGAAGGGCAGTTCGAGTTGGGGCAAGTCTTCGGCGCGATGGATTACACGGCGGCGGCGGCCAGTTGGTTCCGTCAAGTACTGGCCATCAACCCGTGTCACACCGAGGCCCAGATCGCCTTGCGACGTACCTGCTTGGAACGATCACCCCAGTGGTGGTCGGATGTCAGTGTGCTTGACGAAGCGGGACGGGATCGCTTGACCGAGATTACCCGAACGAGAATTTCCACGCTTGGACGATATCCACTTGGCGATGAAAACGAATACATCTACGGAGGTTACGCGCACGAGTGGCTCAAGGGCGATTTCGGCAGCGAAGTTCAAGCGGACGTGGCGCTCATCGGCGCGCGTCGGCGCATCTGCGACTATACAACGCTGTTTGTTGACGCAGAGATTGGAGATTACACCGACGGATTCTCGACACGACCTCAGTATCGTGGCGGCGTGCAATACCGGGACCGCGACGATGTCGTCTGGACGCTCAACGGATTCTTAGAGAACGTCAGCTCCAACCGTGAAAGCATCAATCAAGACATCTATGTCCAGGGCCTGGAAATATCCGCGTTGGTTCCTCACAGTTGGCGTTGGAATCTCCTCGCCGCGTATCGCTGGGGGAATTACTCGGATGACAACAACTCGCACGAAGCAATCCTTCGGAGTGAGTACTTACTGTGCCACGGATGCGGGCGACGCCAATGGCGCAGCATCGTCGATGGCTATTTCAGGAATCTGGATGAAGAGACCGTGCCAGGTCCAGACCCTTTTAGCTTGGCAGGGACGATCCATCCCTATTGGGCGCCCCAGGGATTTGCCCACGTCTCTTTAGGGTTCGAGTACAAGCGGTGGCTCAGTCGGTACAACTTCAAGTATGCGAATCACTGGTGGTGGTCCGCGTACCTAGGAGGCCGAGTGGACACCGATGGCGAGGGGTACGGACTCGCCGCTCTGCGATGTCATCGAGACCACTGCAATTGGCTGTCGACGGGTATCGATGGCTCCTTGGTTCAGTCTCAAGTGTATGACAATGCCGGCATTCGGGCTTATCTTATTGTGCGGCTTCCTTGAACGAGCAAAGCGGCCGTTCACTGCAATGGATTCGCCTCGGCCATGAGACGCTGGAAATGAGCTTCCGCTTCGGCAAAGCGTCCGGCAACGCGCAAGGCCTCGGCTAGCCGCAGTCGCATGGCGTGATTGGTCTCTTCGTTCTCCACGATTACTTGGAGAATCGGAATCGCGGCTTCATCTTCCCCGATCCGCGACATGGCGTCAGCCAGCGTTTTCACGAACGCCAGATTGCCCAGGTCCGCTTTCCGTTCATCGTGGATTTGAAGCACGAGCTGGCGGTGCATCGGGTCCAGCGTGTCGCTGGCAGCAACGGCTTCAAGATAGAGAAGGATCTGTTCTTCGGAAGCCTCATCATCCCGGACCAACTTGAATAGAACGGGTAGGGCTCGTTCGGCCTGATCCGCCCAAAGACTTGCCTGGGCGAATTTGGTATGGATTTCGGGATCCGCAATCTTCTTCTCCAGAAGACCCTCATAGATGTGGGCCGCCGTCTCGAATCTGCCTCCCCAAAGCGCGTTGTTGGCGGCCATGGCTAGTGCATCGGAGTCGGTAGGATCATCGCCGGCGACATCCAGATAGGTTTCGGCCGCCCGATCAAAGCGTTCATTCGCGGCGAGAATGCTTGCCAGGCGAGTGCGGTCCTCCCGGGCGTTCGTCCCACCAAGGATTGCTTCGACTTGTTCGATTTCGCCCAGAGCTCCCAAAACACTCACACGCTCTGTCCGGTAGCGGGTTATATCGGCGCCGGTTGCTGCAAGCTCATCAAGGAATTCCTTCGCTTTCTGATACTGCGCGCGGTTTGTCATGTTTCGAGCGGCGCTGATCAGCAACTCGAATCTCATCTCCGGATCAGTTAGGTCTTCGCGTTGGTTGAGTAATTGCGCGAGTAGTTCACCAGCCGCTTCGTACTCGCCAAGTTCGTCAAGTGCCTGCGCACGCGTTAGACGACCTTGAAAGGATGTAAAGTCAGCAGCCGCAAGAAACTCGTCCATTTGCCTTAGGCCTTCAGAGTTCCCAATGACGCGCATCACTTCACGGACTCGCAGCACACGTTCTTCATTTGGAGCCGGGTCGTTGATCAGCCGCTGAGTGATTTCCGCCAGCTTATCGAGCTCCTCCGCGGTTACTTTTCCATTGGCCAGCGCCCGGGCGACAAGGATGTCGTCTTTCAGCAGCCACAGATTAGCCACGATGGCAATGGCGGCAGCGACGGCGGCGGTGGTGCCGAGCAGCGTGCCAGGGCGCAGCGTCGGTAGATCCATCTTTTCGGGCGAGTACCGGATGATCCGGCCGAGCTTGCTGGACTCGCCTTCGCGAAGTGTTTTCTTGAGAGCGCGGCGTGCCTCGAACGGGACGGATTCGAAGTGGCAAGCCTGCACAAAGTATTCCTCGCCACCGAGGCGTGCTGGAACCGGTGTCGTCGCAGTACCCGTCGCTGAGACTGGCCCGAAAGGAGTTTCCAACGATACCTTCGTTGTCGTGCCTTGTGGGAGCGGATCGGCCAACGTGACCCAGACGGCATCGCGACCCAGTCGTTCACTGACGGCGCGAAATCGCTCCTTCGATTCACTCGCCCGTAGTTCCACGGGAAGCTGAATCGCCGATTCCTGCCCAGCTTGACGTTGAACGACCTTCTCGACCGAGTCCGCGGGCGTCGTCGGAAGTCCACTGTGAAAGCGATCGTACTGACGGCACACCGCATAGGTCGCCGCCATCCACCAAACCAGCGCCAGCGTTTCTTCCGACGCGTCTTCGAATGCAAATCCAACACGCCACGCCTGGGACCCTCGAAGAGCCGCTTTCCAGCTGGACAATACCGGTTGCACCAATCGCACTGATGCTTTGGTTTTCACCTCGCGGCCGCCCGCAGAAATGGTCAACTCAACCTGATCGACCGCACTTAAGTCTTCCATGGCAACCACGCCGACGCCTCGCTCATTGATATCGACCGACACGGCTTGTCCCTGCCGTTGGGTACCAGACGAGTCGACATAGCTGTAGGCAACATGCATGGCGGCTGGGTGCCGCCATGAAAAGCGGCTGTCGCTTGCCCGCAAGGCGCGACGGACGACGCTCCAAGCAAACCAGCCGTGGAACAGCAACAAGCCAGTTCCCACGGCGAGACACGTGAGGTCATCGGTGAACCCATACCACCACCGCAGAGAGGCACAGGCGATCGCGATTGCTGATCCCGCGATCAGCAGGCATTGAGGGGCAATGTAGTAGATGAGCCGGTTGCTTTGTCGACCTCGTTTGCTTGTAACCTCGAAGCGAGCGTATTTGCGCCGCAAGAAGGCACGGTAGGTCGCTCGAATTTGGGTCCAGAAACTGGCCATCTGGGTAAGCTCCGTACCAAGGACATGGCCGTACCCGTTACCCGTAACCTTAAACGCTGTCCAAATCGCAGTGAGGTAGGCGAGTGTGACTGCACCTAGCGTCCAATTGAATTCATTCACCGGTGCAATACCTGTAATCAGCATTAACATCGGCGTCAGATAAAGAAGCAGTTTCTGGACTCCGGTCGTCCAACTGAGCAAGGAACCGAGGTAGCTTATTCGTTGCCCAAGGGTTAAGCCGGGGATCGTCAATGGATTGTCGAACGCGAAGATGCTCAGATTTCCTTCGCCCCAGCGCAACCTTTGCGTATTGAAAGTCGTGATGTCGGTGGCGGCCTGACCGCTCACCAGTCGTTCATTGACAAACAGCGATTTCCACCCCCGCGCGTGCAGACGAAGCCCGGTATGCATGTCTTCGGTGATGGTTTCGGTTGCGAACCCCCCAACCTCGTCCAGGGCCGATCTTCGGAATATCGCCGCACTTCCACAGAATGCCGCCGAATTCCAATAGTTCTTGCCGGGCTGGATGACGTTGTAAAACAGTTGCCCGTCTTCCCAGTAGACGTGTTGCGAGTAGTCGAGCGTCCCCTGGAAACTGTCAAAGTTGTAAAACGAGTGTGGCGTTTGGACGTAGGCAATCTGGTCGTCACCGAAATAGCCAAGTAGACGCACAAGAAAATTGCGTTGCGGAATGTGATCGGCGTCAAGGATGACGACAAATTCACCCCGTGTCTGGCCCAGTGCATGGTTGAGATTGCCAGCTTTCGCGTGTTGGTTGTCTGGGCGTTCGATATACGTCGCGCCAAGACGTTCGGTCAGTTCGCGCACCTCCGGTCGCTTGCCGTCGTCTAGCACATACGTCTCGTGCGGATAATCAAGCGCCAGTGCGGCAACAATGGTTCCCCGCAGGAGTTCCGGGTCCTCGTTGAACGTGGGAATGTAAACGTCGACCGTTCGATCGGGCAGAGGTTCCAAAGGCTCGGGATCGACGATCTTCCAGATCGAAAAATAGTAGAGCGACATCAGCAGTGCCCCGTAACACTCCGCCGCATAGAGACAGAGCGAGGCAAAGGTCGCGTAGGCGCCATCCAAATTGAGAGTAAAGGCGGCCCGGTAGACAAGATAGAATGCCGTCGCGAGCAAAGCCGCGATCATGAACGCACGTCGTACTATTTCCTTGAATCGGTTCACATCACAACCTTAACGAGTAGCTTCTATGACGTCGGCCAATCCCAAGCTTTCCAATGCAGTGGGTTTGCCCGGTTCGAGCAACGGCTGAATGGACAAGGGGTAATCGCCCCACCATTCGCCAGCCGCCCAAACCACAAGTGGAATGTTGTGACGTTCCGCGTTGCGGGACAGATCCTTCATCAAGGCGACCCAGCGGCGGTCACCAACGGGAATGCCTACTTCACCCAAGATTCCGTGGGCGTTGTTTCGATCAAGCCATTGAACAAAACTGGCGATACGAGTGTTGCCCCGCTGCAGAAGGCCTTTGTCCAAACGAAGTTCGTCATCGTAAGACAAGCGGTAACGTCCGCTGCCATCAAAGTCGAAATAGCAATGGGCTTCGTACACCGTCCGGCCAGCCGGATCGCGGATCCATGCTCGCGGCCCATTGATTTCCTCAAAGCGATCCGCATGACTCCAGTCATCACCGGCCACGCACACCCAACTATGCTCGTCGACCGATCGAACCGCATCGACGACCACCTGGGAAATCTCCTTCCAGGAAGAGTTGCCCATGTCATGGGGCTCGTTCATGATGCCGTAGGCAAGCACGCCCGCGTGACCGCGGAACTTCAAGGCGAGACGACGCCAGAGATCGGCAAGGTGATCGCGGCGTACCGCTGGCTTACCATTGATAGGTTCGTCCACGATGGCCTCGACCACCTCTTGGCTTGTATCGATCCGATATCGGCAATAGTTGTGCAAGTCGAGAATCACCTTCAAGCCGTGCTGGGCGGCCGAGTCAACGGTTGATTCCAGTCGTTCTAGTTCCGCCGGGTCGAGCGAGGCTCCGAGACGTGGCTGGATTCGCTCCCATCGGAACGGAACCCGAACCAGTTGAAATCCCGACACTGCGACATGCCGGGAGGTTGTGGGCGAGTTGTACAGGTAGTCCACGCCGTGAACCCCCGGCGAGACGTTTGAAAGGTTGCGCTCGACCATCCCGAATTCCGCTCCCGCCAACGAAACACCAACGCCCATCGGCCAAGCCTCGCTGGCAACGCAGGGCCTGGAGAGTGCAACGATTGTCAATACAACCGAGCCGATCCGGAGAGGCAGATTCGGCGGTCTCGACGAAGGGGAATCCATGGTTGAGCGCAGGTAATGGGAGTGGCGCAAACTGCGGCGAGCACCTGGAACGCGTTCAAACCTTAAAGTAGGTCGCGCAAATGGCATCGTCGAATACGGTTCCCGCCATCGGCAAACCCAAGCATCCAATCGGGCCGATTAAACCGTCAGCGCCGATTAAGATGTCGAGGTCTCGGGCGCGACATGGCTTTCGGTAACCTCAGCGACCTCGGGAAACGCTGTGGCCGCGGCCTTGAATGGTCCTGCCGCATGACAGAACGGCATCGAGTTGTCGGTGCGTCGTCGGGGGACGACTCTTTGGCTTGATCCGCTGAAAGAGGAGGCGAATGGCACCCAGTATTCGGTTACACTCGAATTCATTCTCCCGTACTTAAGCCGAAAAAGGCCCAGGGGAACGGAATGACTTGTAGCTGTCACGTTGAAACGTCTCACTACAAACGTCTCACTGCAACGCTTCAGGCGAGAGTTCTGTTCCATCGAGCCTGACCGACCGCGGCAGGCGCGTTTTGTTCAGCCGCCGAGATTTCCGCTCACGCTAGACCGTACGAAACTGGTAACATCAGAATCGCGCATGGGTAAACCATTCTATCTCGGTTTGGCAATCACCTTGCTTTGCTCCGGCACAGCGGTGCTTGCCCAAGAGCCACCGAAACAGGGCGGGGCGAATCCAGAGTCGGGTTCGGCGGCGGGGGTGACGTTCTTTGAGTCGAAGATTCGTCCTGTCTTGGTGAAGCACTGTTATGAGTGTCACTCGGTTGAGGCGGAGGCGGCCGAAGGTGGCCTGCGTGTCGATGATCGGGTCGCCCTTCGTGCCGGTGGCGGGCGAGGACCGGCAGTGGTGCCGCGTCGACCCGAAGCAAGTCTGTTGTTGACAGCCATCGCGCATCAGGATGCCGACCTGATGATGCCGCCAAAGGAGAAGCCTCTGTCGGCGGATGTGCTGAGCGACTTTCGCGAGTGGATCGAGATGGGAGCCCCGGACCCGCGAAGTGGGGAGTCGGAAGAGAAAGCGGGCGAATGGGAGAGACGAGGCGAAGCGTTTTGGGCCTATCAAACCCCGCAAGGATCACCCCCGCCCGCAGTTGAAGATCTCACCTGGCCACGCAGTGCCATCGACCGCTTCGTCCTGCGACGACTCGACGACAGTCATCTCGCGCCATCAAGTGACGCCGAACCGAACGCTCTGCTACGGCGTTTGTTTTTCGACCTGATCGGTTTGCCACCGGCGCCGCGAGATCTAAATCGCTTTCGCACGGCGGTTGAAACAGACGGGATGGACGCCGCCCTCGTGAAGGAAGTCGACCGGTTACTTGAGTCACCACGGTTTGGCGAAAATTGGGGACGGCACTGGTTGGACATCGCACGATACGCGGAATCGAGCGGTAAAGAAGCGAATATCCCTTACCCGTACGCCTGGCGATACCGCGACTACGTGATCGACGGTTTCAACGCGGACATTCCGCTTAACCGATTTCTCACCGAGCAGATTGCCGGCGATCTGCTTCCATATGAATCGGACCGCGAACGAGCACGGTTGCTGATAGCCACCGGCTTCCTCGCTGTTGGGACAAAGAACCTCTCAGAGAGCAACGAGAAGCAATTCCAAGCCGACCTCGTTGACGAGCAGATTGATAGTCTAACCCGCGCCGTGATGGCCAGTTCCGTTGCCTGCGCCCGCTGCCACGATCACAAGTTCGATCCTTTTGCAATGCAGGATTACTACGCCCTGGCTGGCATCTTTGCGAGTACCAAGACCTACTTTGGCACCTTCGTTTCGCCGGCGAGTCGACAAGGTGGCGTACTGATGCGTCTGCCGCGAACCGACGACGAAGTGGTCTTGCATCCGTCGGTGGGAGCCGAAAAGGCAGAGGAATTGAAGCAACGCCTGGCCGAACTGCGGGCGGAAAAAGCCGAAATGGATGCCGCCCAGCGAGCCATTTTCTCCGGCAAAGAGCCGCGGCGAAGATTCACGCTGCGCGATGTGTTGGCCAACATCTGGCGAACCGGTCCGATCGTCGGCAAACTGCAAACCATTGACGATCAGGGACAGGCAGTGCCGGTTGCGATGGGAGTGATGGACCGAGATCACGTTCTTGATGCTCCACT
>JARFQX010000540.1 GCA_029287555.1 Rubripirellula sp.
GCTGAATGACTACGAATTGGCATCACGACTTTCGTACTCCCAGTGGAGCACCATGCCCGATGAACAGTAGATTGAGTTAGCCAGGAAAGGGGAGTTGCAACAGCCCGGCATCTTACGGAAGCAAGTGCTTCGGATGCTCGATGATCCACGGTCGGACGAGTTTGTCGAGCATTTCTGTTCCCAGTGGTTGAACCTGGACAGCGTCTACACGGTCATGATCAACCCGGAGTACTTTCCGCGTTTTCCAGAGCCCCTCAAGGCGCAGATGCATCAAGAGACGACAGAGTTCTTTCGCACTGTTCTGAAAGAGAATCTCAGTTGCCTCTCGCTGATCGATTCTGACTTCACGGTGCTCAATGCCCCGCTGGCCAAGTATTACGGCATCAAAGACGTTGCCGGCTCGCAGTTCCGCAAGGTCGCACTTTCCCCTGAACACCGCCGAGGCGGGATTTTGACTCATGCATCCGTGTTGCTCGGGAATTCCAGCGGGGACGATACGCATCCCATCAAGCGAGGTGTTTGGGTCCTGGAGCGATTGCTGGGTGATCCACCACCACCGCCACCGCCCGCGGTTCCTGCTCTTCAGGAAAACGAACCAACAGCTGAGCCGCAATCACTCAAGGACAGACTGATCGCGCATCGAGAATCCGAGGCGTGCATGAATTGTCATCGCAAGATTGATCCGTGGGGAATCGCGTTTGAAAACTATGACGGGATCGGTGTCTGGCGAGATTCGACGTTCCAGAAAAAGGGCGGCGCGGCTGTTGCCGTGAGTGAAAAGTCTCAGTCGCCCAAAAAACGGACAGCGAGAAAGCGGGCTGCAAGGAAACCCAGAAAGGCCGCCGAGGTCGATCCGCGCACCACACTGGCAAACGGAACCGAAATCCAAAATCTGGAAGACCTGAAAGCGTACCTGGTCGAGCACAAACGGGATCAGTTTGCTGAGACCCTGGTGCGAAAGCTGCTCTCCTACTCTCTGGGAAGATACCTGGAGTTCACCGATACGGAATCGGTGAAAAAACTGACATCAGATTTTCGAGAAGACGAATATCGGATGAAAGACTTGATCGTTTCAATTGTATTGAGCGAAACGTTCAAGACGCGTTAACCACACAAGGATAAACCATGAAATCCTGGCACCTTAGTCGTCGAACTTTCCTGCGGGGCACAGGCGTGTGCATCGCGCTTCCCTGGCTCGAAGGAATGTCCCTGGCTGCGCCTGCGGAGAAGATCAAGCCTCGCATGTGTTTCGCCTATTTCCACTATGGCGTTCCCATGCCGCCAGATGATCACCCGGATCGTCTGAAGTTCGGCTGGTTTCCGGTGGGAGAAGGCCAGGATTACCAGACCACAGACACACTTTCGAGCTTGGAACCACACCGGGATAAGTTGACCTACTTCGGTGGCTTGTCCCATCCGTTGGGCAGACGTGTCAGCGGGCACAAAGCCGGAGACGTGTTTCTAACGGGCGCGGACATCAGCGGTACGCAGTACAAGCAATCCGTCTCGGTCGACCAGGTTGCTGCCATGGCGATCGGCGACGAGAATCGATTCCCTTCTTTGGTTCTTTCCACCTCCGGTGGCGTCAACAGACCTTATAAATCGCACACGCTGTCTTACGACAAGGTGGGTCGGCCCATTCCTTCGCTGCATAAGCCGCAAGACATCTTTGAACGTCTGTTTGGTGTGCCGTCCGGTCAATCAAAAGTCCAGCAGCGACAGGCGTTTCAGCAACAGGGCAGCATTCTCGATACCGTCCGCGACGAAGCCGCCAGCCTGAATCGACGACTAGGCAAGCGCGACCAGCGAAAGATGGATGAATATCTGTCGTCGGTGCGAGAAGTCGAGCAAGGATTGGCGCGGTCCAAAAAGTGGCTTGATGTCGCCAAGCCTGAGGTCGGCGTCTCTGCGACGGACTACGAGATCAGTCCAGAGTCGACGAAGGAGTTCATTCGATCGAAGTACGATTTGCTGGTGCTTGCGTTCCAGACCAACAGCACTCGCATCGCCACCTATCAAACGGCTTCCGAGTCGGAGCAAGGGTACGAAAAACAGTTTCCCAAGGGGGCGGGCCTGAACCTTACCTCACACAACATTTCTCACCAGCGCACAGACTACGAACAGTGGAGTACGTACAGCAAGTTCCTCGCCGAACAACATGCCTGGTTTCTTGACCGCTTGAATTCCGTTCAGGAGGGCGAAGGCACTCTGTTGGATAACACGATGGTTTTGTACGGCTGCTGCACCAGCGAAACCCACGTGACGCGCAACTATCCGCTCATCCTGGCTGGCGGCTCGAACCTGGGCTTCAAGCACGGGCAGTACCGAAAATTCAGCGAAGACATTCCGCTCAGCAATCTGTTCCTAACAATGCTGCAAAAGATGGACGTTCCCGTCGATTCCTTCAAGGACAGCACAGAACCAATGACGGAAATCCTGTCGTAGTTCGACAACTGAGAGGAGTCCAATGAGTCGTAAAGCGTTGAATGCGACCCTGATGATGGACTGACCATACGAACCTTTTCTCCCGCTTTCTTGTTTTTGATGTTGTCGACAAGCGTGTGTCTCGCGCAGTCCGATGCCGCGCTGAGTGCGGAGGAATTGTTAGACATTACGGTGCGGGCGGCATTGATTCAGAAATGCGGTGGCTGTCGCCAGCGTTGGCACCAGGTGATCCAGAAGCCAGCCCGCTGTTTGTCTCTTTGACTTGGAAGGATGCGGGTCTCAGAGATGACTCCCAACGAAAATGAAAGGCTCAACGCACAAGAGATCTCTGATCTGCGCAAGTGGATCAAGGCTGACGCTCCCTAACCTAAGAATTCAGGTATAGGCAAAGTAAACTTCGATCGCGTATCGGTAGTCGCGGTTGTTGATAAACTCAGAGTCGTTCGCCCGCTTCGAAGAATGCCACCGTTAGATTGCCATGAACGCTCAAGTGCTCTCCACAATGATATGTGGCATCTTCGCCATAGCAGCCGCACTCGGCGCTATCTTGCTGAAGGTTTTCTTCAACCGTAGCGAAGCCGGAGAGTCGATGCCGCCTGCGGCTTCTGCGATCAACCCATACGAACCCCCGCCGGTTCCGGGGACGCTCATCGAGTCGCGACCGGCAGAGCCTCTCACGAAGCCAAGCAACTTGTCACGAAAGGTGCTGCTAATCCCAATTACCACCGTTGTCGTCGGAACGGTTCTTGGGATCGTATCGCGACTGCTTCGACCCTACGCATATGTCGGTGGAACTCACTACGAGGCGTTGGCGGCTTTCGCAGTACTGATTCTCGGTTGCCTGATTCTTATCAACCTCAACCGACTTGGTCACGGATTCCTTGGTCAATTGCTTTATCAGCTGGAAAACTTGGCGATGTGGTCGGGATTTGCATGCGGTTGGTCGCTAATTCACGGTTCCTTCTGGGAGGACATGATAGCTGTAAGCATTGCCTGGTGGTTTTGCTGCTCAGTACTCGGCGGCGCTTTGTTGGCCGTGTTCCAGTGGAGGCGCCGACGCACGGTCGCAATCTAGCAGGTGGTGAACTGAAGCGGACTATGCGGTGAATGGGAGCTGATGATGCGGGTATTGAAATCAACGTCTCATGGCGGCGGCCCCGTTACCACCAGCGTTCTTCGCGTCGAAAGTTCACGGCAAGGGCGGTAAGCCAGCCTGTATCACAGGTGCCACGCACATTGGTAAGTTCCCTCGGGTGCATCGTCCGCTCGGAGTTAGCTCAAACTCTTCGACGCACACTTCGTGAAATCGGAGGACCAGATTTTCGGGAAACTGCGGCGAAGCAAATCGGCTTCGTGCAGTGTGT
>JARFQX010000582.1 GCA_029287555.1 Rubripirellula sp.
CGGGGTGATGCCCGTCTTCGCGTGTGAAACCTTTGGCCGTGGACGCACCTTTGCGATGTCGACCGATTGCACTTTTGCCTGGGGACAGCTCTTCGAGTCGCAGTGGGGCGAAGGTGACAATCGCTACTACCGCAGGTTCTGGCGGAACGTGATTCGATGGCTCGCGGAGAACTCGAGGGCCTCCCAGAACCGGTTGCTGGTGAGAACGGACCAGGTCATCTATCGACTTGATGAGCCGATCGAGGTGGTCGTCGAAGCGTACGACGAAGAACTCAGGGTCACCACCGACTACCGCGTGACGGCAAGCCTGGTTGACCCACGCGGCGAGAACTCAAGTGCCGCCCATTCCGAAACAACGACACTCCAAGCCCGCGCGCCGCGGTCGCAGTACCGTGGATCGATCCCCTGTCAATTCCCGCTGGGAAACAAAACCTCCCGGCCGCCGATGCAAACCATCAAGTTGGTTGTCCAGGCGTGGGAAGGCGAGCAGGAGGTGGCCACTGAATCGATTGATTTGCAATTGCTGAATGATTCGAAGGAGTGGCTCCGGCCCCAGACGCGTCCTGAAGTACTTCGTGGCGTCGCGGAATCGGGTGGAGGAGATTTGCTCACATCGGAGCAACAAGTTTCGCGTTTGCTGCGTTCCTTTCGCTCCGCGCCCGGTGATGTCCTCGTCCACCGGCTGCCGCTATGGGATTCCTCCTTGGTTTGGGCAGCCATTGTTGGCGCTTTGGTCACGGAATGGACACTTCGGCGCCGCGGAACCCGCACTGAGAACCGCGGAACCCGCAGTGAGAACCGCGGAACCCGCACTGAGAACCGTGCCGAAAGGAGCTAGCGTGGCCCGTCTCAAATCGAAGCCCGGGTGTGACACAGTGAGACAGCAGCGACCACTTCACCTTCGAGCGAATCGCGCGCCCTGATTGCGTCTTGACGTCTCTTGCCGTTGAATCCTTGCCTGCTTCGTACGGAAAGCCGCCTCGGGGGCACGCATGGCGGAATCGACCGAATGGGCATAGCGTTTGCTCACTTTTCCAAGGACTTATCTGTTTGGCGAACCCCGATCCCGAAAATTCGACCTCGGAGCAAAACCATGGAATTGATCGATCGACAAGAATTGAATCAGTTGCTCGAAAGCGAGGGAGGTCCACACGTCACCCTGTTCCTGCCGCCCCCGGAACGACCGATCGAGGCCAAGGAGGATGGGATTCGGATTTCGAATTGGACGCGTGAGGCAATGGGTGTCTTGAACGAGCACTGGATGCCGGAGCGGGAAGCCGAGGATTTCATTCAACCGCTTGCGGCGCTTGCCGATGACGAGCTCATTCTTGGTGACCGGCGGCACGGCGTGGCGGTCTACTTGTCCCAGGACCATTTCAAGCTGTTCCGCCTCGATCAACCCACCGAACAGAAGATCGTGATCGACCGGATCTTCCATATCCGCCCGTTGCTCTCGGTGCTCGACGACCGCTTGTCCTTTGCAGTCTTACGATTGAGCAAGAAGGCCGTCTCTTTGTTTGATGTCTTGCCCAAGGGTGTCCGTGAAATCAAGCTCGAAGGCATTGCCGAGAGTTTTGAAGCCAGTCTTAGCGCCGTCTCAGCAGACCGCGGCAATCAAACGCACTCGGCAACGAACGCCTCGGGCGCCGTGGGCAAGCAGGCGGCGGTGTTCCACGGCCAGGGTGGTTTGCCTGACGCCGAGAAGGCCGAATTGACCGAGTACCTTCGACGCCTTGATGGTGCGGTCTGCGTCGCATTGGCGAACCGCAATGACTGGCTCGTACTGGCGGGGGTCGATTTCGAAACGGCGATCTATCGCAATCTCAGCAATTACCCGAGATTGGCGGTTGAATCGGTGTCGGGCAACATGGACCATCTTGCGCCACAAGAGTTGGCGGATCGTGCGAAACCGATTGCAGCGGCGGAAAACGATGCCGAGCGAAACGCCGAGGCGGAGGAAATTCGTGAGCGACGTCATCAACCGGTCGCAACCGATCCGGAACAAGTGCTCAAGGCCGCTCATGGCGGTCAAGTCAAGACGCTGTTTGTCGATCAAAATGCCACTCTGACGGGAAGTTTCTATTCCGACACGGCAACTTTGAAGGAATTGCATCACGAACCGACGGGGCAACCGGGTGATCCCTGCCATGACCTGATCGAACTGGCTGCGGTGCAAACGCTCAGACATGGCGGACGCGTTTACTCGGTCGGGCCAACCGAGATGCCGGTCGATGCTAAGATGGTCGCCGCCTTACGCTACTGACTCTTGGAGTGCTTGCTTGATGTCGAACTATGACGCGATTCGAAAACAATTGGAAGAAAAGCTCGATCACTTGGTCGCCCGAGCGCAGGAGATCGATTCCAATCTCAGCGAGACGCCCAACGAGGACTGGGAAGAACGAGCGGTCGAAACGGAAGGAGACGAGGTGATGTTGTCCGTCGGCAATGTCACCCTTAGGGAGATCGAAGAGATCAAGCATGCGCTACATCAAATTGAGCAGGGCACCTACGGCACGTGCTCCCGCTGCGGCACGAAGATCCCGTTCGAACGACTCGAGTTGCTGCCCCACGCAACCACGTGCACGAAGTGCGCGTAGGCGGACCGTCCCACTTTTTCAGAAATCTTGGAGCAACGGCCGCACCAGGGGGGTATAAGAAGGGCTCTTCTGGTATACCGGATGTTGATCGCGCGCCCGTTTGAGAGTGCTTCACGCCCTTTCTGATTGGGACGGGCCATCAGAAACGGGTACAGACACCAAACGCCGCCAGCGGTGCTTTTGGCTCTTGGTGTCTGCCCCCGTCTTGCGCAGGCGGTTCGCGCACGCGGTCCTTCGGATCCAGATCCAGCTCTTCATCCTCATCCTCTCTAATCTTCAGACAAGGAACGGTCATGCGAAAATTACTTGTGCTGGGAATCTTGCCGCTGTTGCTCACGTCGAGCAATCTGGCTGGTCAGACAACGCCCCTTACGATTGAAGAT
Source organism: Rubripirellula sp. (assembly GCA_029287555.1). Taxonomy (GTDB): domain Bacteria; phylum Planctomycetota; class Planctomycetia; order Pirellulales; family Pirellulaceae; genus Rubripirellula. Next base: position 2,981 of record JARFQX010000582.1, read on the forward strand.
TGGGGAACGATCATTGACCCGGATCGCAAGTGCGCGGTGGTGATCCGCAACAACCGCGTGGCAATCGAGCTCCCGGCCGGGGCGTTTGACTTGAGCGTGGAACTGCGACGCACCAACGCGCCTCGAATCTTGCAAGATGTCCGAGGTGACTTTGTGTTGGACGTCAAAGTCGATGGTGAATTCCAAACCGGCGATGCGACGATCGAGTCGCGAACCGCTTACAACGGGGCAGGTTTGTTGCTTTGGCAGGACGACTTGAATTACATCCGACTCGAACGGGCCGCGTTGAAGCGGGCGGGTCAGGTTCGTCACTACGTCAACTTTGAGCAACGGGTAAACGGCAGGCTCACACGATTTGGAACGCCACGCGACTTTGAAGTCGACCCGGCGCAGCCCTGCCACCTGCGACTCGAGCGTAAAGGCGACCAGGTCCTCGGTTCAGCAAAACAGGGCGATGATTCGTGGAAGCCGCTGGGCAGAAAATCGGCGAAGCTTCCCCTTGATGTTCGGGTCGGGGTTGCCGCCATCAATGCGTCCGACGCGGAGTTCACCCCGGTGTTCGAAGACTTAACGCTGAACGTTGGCGACGCCGCGAAGGTGGCGAAGCAGACACCGCAAGCGGTCAAGCCGTCACCGGTCGAGCGAGACCCCTACGAGGTGCCGGTATCCTCCAGCTCAAGCGATCTGGTCGCATTCATCAAGAGAATCAAGGAAACGCGTCCCAAGACCATCGAGGAATACAGAGCTCATGCGTCGCGCGGCCCCAAAGCGATGGAAGCAGCAGCCAAGCGAATCCTGGAACTGAAAGAGGCACCCAACGACGCGCGCGACTTGGCGCAGCGAGTTCTCTTCGAAACCAAGGTCCGTTCTGCATCGCAAATGGACGAAGAAGCTCTGCAGAGTCTCTTGCGGGACATCCGCGAGTTTGCATCCTCAAGCGAGGCTCATGAGGAGAACGGACAACTGGTCTATTCGCTGGCGAGAAGCCTCGAATATTCCAAGCACGAAGACCTCGCCCACGAGGCTTACCTTGCCGCCAGTGAATTGATGAAGAAGGCGGAGACGAAGACAGCGCTTCGCATGGCCGAGAAACTGGCTGGCGCTTCCAGGCGGATGAAGCTGCTCGGCAAGGAAATGGAGCTTCGGGGCAAGCTTGCCGATGGCAAGGAGTTCGCCCTGGAAGACTACGAAGGCAAAGTGGTGCTGGTCGATTTCTGGGCGACGTGGTGTGGTCCCTGTGTCGCTGAACTCCCAAACGTCAAGAAGTATTACGAGCTCTACCATGACAAGGGATTCGAAGTCGTCGGCGTCTGCTTGGACAGCAGTCGGGAGAAGCTCGAGTCATTTGTCGAAGCTCGCAAGATCCCTTGGGTCAACCTCTTTGAAGACAACGCTGCGTGGGATCACCCACTTGCCACCGGTTACGGAATCATGGCGATTCCGACCGTGATTCTGATCAATGCGGAAGGCAAAGTGGTTTCACTCAAAGCGCGAGGCGCCGAACTTGGCCGACTACTCGAAAAGGAATTGGGGCCGGTCGATCCGGATCGATTGAAGGAAGTGGAGGCCAAACTGCGTAGCGACATGCCATCTTCGGCAAGACGAATCGTTCCAGCCGCTCCAAGGCAAGCTCCGATGATCATCCACCAGGACTCGGCCGTTTACCTCGCCAAATCGGACGGCACTGAGTTTCGACGGGTCGCCCGCGATGAAGCTTACGAGTGGCACGGGGGTCCGGTGATCTCACCCGAAGGCAATCGCCTTGCCTGGGACGCCCACCGCAGCGGGCTGAAATCGCCCTCGATCTTTATCGCCGACACAAAGGGCGTGGTGGCCCACAAGCTGGAAGGGCTCACCCGCCCCGCATGGTTGGACAATTCGACAATCCTGGCCGAACGTAGCGGCAAACTCGTCAGAGTTGATCTTGAGAATGGCTTGAAAGACGAAGAGATGCTGGACGGATCCTACGGTTCACTGTCAGCCAACGGCCGCTATCTCGTTCTCGGCCGCGGTGAAACGACGGTAGTCTTGGACTTGAAGACGAACGAAGAGCAGGTCATCCGCTTGGATCCGAAACCCAGATCATTCAATGGCTTTGCCGTTTCTAATGACGGGAAGCGAGTTGCCTACATCAAGCTCGAAGGACGCGGCGATGGGATTTACCTGGCAAGCGTCGCTGATGGAAAAGGAAAGTTGGTCGCCGATGAAGCCGGTTCCGAACACTTCCCCCGCTTTTCACCCGATGGGTCCCGCCTGATGTTCACCGCGGGAAGTTTAACGCTCGGCCCCGATCAACCGGTGAGCCGAATTCACGTGCTCGATCTCGAGACCGGTAATTCGAAAGCGGTCACCAGCGAGAAGTTTCATTGCCGCGACGGCTCATGGTCGGCCGATGGGACGTCGATTGCGATGGTGGCGGTTGAGAGGTCGGTATTGGATAAGGCGTTGAATCTGCCGCGCAAAGCGGCGCTGAAAAGGGACGCAGGGAGCATGTCCGCCCTCCTGAAGAAGCTCGGCCTCGCATTGCACAATCACCATTCCGCCTACAAGCAACTTCCTCCTCGAGCAGCCGTCAATTCTCAACTGAGCTGGCGCGTGCAAGTCCTGCCGTTCCTGGGCGAGCAAGCCTTGTACGAGAAATTCAAACTCGATGAGCCTTGGGATAGCGAACATAATTTGAAGTTAGTTAAAGAGATTCCCCAAGTCTTCGCCTCCGCCTCACCCAGACTCGGCGAGGAAGGTAAGACTCGTTTCGTCTTCCCCTTCCATGAAAAGGCGCTGTATTACAATCGAGAACGAGGCTCCAAATTCCGCGAGACCTTGGATGGCCTCTCGAACACCATCGCCATCGTGATCGCCGATGAGGACCAAGCGGTGGTCTGGACCAAGCCCGATGACCTTGCGATTGATCTCGAGGTGCCAAGAAAAGGTTGGTCCCAGGGAGTCGACGGAAGAGTCCCCGTGCTGATGGCCGATGGGCGGGTACTCGGCTTATCAGCTGAAATCCAGGACGAGCTTGTTGCCGGTCTGTTGACGAGAGCCGGAAAGGAACGCGTTGAGGCGAGCCTCCAGCCGTAGCCGAGTCTGTCCCGACCGTAGCCGAGTCTGTCCTCAGACTCGGGGCCCAAAGCAGCTGCGCTGCCCAACCACCGCCTGAGGACAGGCGGAGCTACAGCCGTCGCCGCGTCTGTCCTCAGACGCGGAACACCACCAGCCATCTGGCGGCTAACGGTGCGGCCGCACCCAAAAGCGGACGTTGACGGCGGCGTCGACGTCGATGGCGTGTCCCGACGGCGTCAACTCCCCCGTCTCCGAATCGATCCGATAGCTGACCACGTTGCCCGTTTTCTGATTGCCCGCGATCAGAAAGCGGCCGCTGGGATCGATGCCAAAGCCTCGGGGCACTTCACCTTGCGTCGAAGTGTTTCCGATTGACTGAAATTGACCGCTCGCATCATCGAACGAGAATCCCGCGATGGAATTGTGGCCACGATTGGAAACGTAAACAAATCTCCCGTTGGGATGAACGAGACACTCCGCGGTGCTGTTGCGAGTCTCACCTGCGGACGCCGGCAAGGTCGAGAGTACCGGACCCAAAGTGAGCTTCGCACCGTCGTATCGAAGCAATGCAACCTGGGACGTGATCTCCAAATTCGAAAACGCATACTTGTAACCGGGATGAAAACAGAAATGCCTCGGTCCACCGCCGGGCGGCAGTTCGACAAATGCCGGCGTCGCCGGTGTCATCGTTCCCGCTTGAGCATCGACATCGAAGACAAGAATCTGGTCCTTTCCCAGATCGGCCACGAAGGCCTGAGT
>JARFQX010000611.1 GCA_029287555.1 Rubripirellula sp.
GAATCGGTCTGCTGTACAATCGCTTTCGCAGCTTGCCAGCGCGCAGACCTTGCGCCGGCGAGTCGCTCGCGGCCGGTGAGGATTGTGTTTGGCGACGCGGCCTCACCGGCCGGCTGTTCTGGAGTTTGGATTGGTGGGGCAACGCCCACCGTTCATTCGTCAGTAGATTCGGCCGGCTGACTCTCAACTGCGTTCGATCGCGTGTCGATTCCCAACTGCTCCTCGGCTTCGGCGCGGAAGCGGAGGAGTTCATCGTTATCCGCCGCATTCTCGTTCATCCAGGCCACCGACTTGTCGTACCACTGCCGTGCATCTTCCAATTTGCCCTGTCGCTTGTACGCCATCGCCAGGAAGAAGCCGTTGTGCGCAATTGCCCGTTCATCAAGTTCGTTCGAACGTGTGAGACTATTGATCGCCTCGGTATTCTTCCCGGTTCGGTATTGGGCAACGCCGAGCGTATTGAGATAATTTGCATTGTCGCTCTCGAGCTCGATCGCCTCGTCAGCGAGTTCTAGGCCGAGTTGGAGATCTGCATCGGGTTGACCAGCCGACGCGACTAACGTCCAGGCCAGATTGTTCAGTGCGTGTGCGCGCGACTTTTTGGACCCCTCAATGTCGGGCATCGCGAGTGCCGCCTCGAGATCCTGTTTCGCCGCGACGGACTCGCCGAGAGCCGACAAGAGAATCGAACGAAAAACCAGAGAACGCATCGACGACTCGTTTTCATCCACCGCTTGATCAGCCAATTCGCGGAGTCGCTTACGGAACTCTGCATCCTTGCACTCGGCGATTTCATCGACCGGAATCCAAATTAACGCGGAGAGCTCGTTCGGTTGCAAGTCGAACGCGCGTTCCAAGTCGGCAATCGCGTTGTCATAGTCGCCTAATCTGAAATAGGCCCAACCGCGGCGTTTAAAGACGTGAGACTCTTCCTTTTTCTTCAATGTGACTGTGAAGTCGTCAATCGCATCTCGATAGTTTCCCAATTCAACATGGATGGACGCGCGTGCCTCGTATGACGGGGCATTGATCTTCCCGCCAAGTAACCGGAGATGGTGGTTGATATCGCGAAGCGCGAGTTCGTACTCAGCCTCCTGCCGGTAAACATTTGCACGTTCCAAATAGTAAACCGCCTGATTGGGGAACCTCTCGATACACTTCGTGAGTAAATCAAGATCGGTTGAGCGTTTCCCGTACCTTGCCAAATGGTAGTGAAAACTCACCTTGGGGAAGGATTTGGAAAATTCGTCGACAAGTTCGATCAAGTCTCCCTTCGCTGCCAAATCGAAGCGTTCCTCGACGGTCTTCCGAGTTATATCTAGGTATCTTTTTACATTCGGGTATTTGCTCCGAAGTTCGGAAGCTTCTTGAATTGCCTGTTCCGAAATCTCGATCGCGCGTTCCCGATCGTGTGTCGCATAGAAATCCGCCGCTACGATAAGCCGATTGATAATCATCCATTGATGGAATCTCTTTTCAGTTTGACGATAGGCTTCTTCGCTGCAAACGATCGCGTCTTCGAAATACTGGGCTGCTCGCTCCGGGTCATGGTCGGCATGCAGTTTGGCCAGCAATTCGTTTCCCTTGGCAAGCCAACCTCGATCGATCGAAGCGTCCGCCTGAACGAGTAAATTAAGTTCCTTCATGGCCCTAGTTGCTAATCTCAGCGATTCATCCCATTTTTTCACTTCGCGGAGTTGGTCTGCCAGCACAAGTTCCAGGTGTATACGCCGTGCACGGTAGAGAGACGAATCATCATCCTTTTGCGTTTGCAAGGCCTCGTATTGATCGATGCCCTGTTCGGCCAACGCAATGCCGCGTGTTCGCTGGTTGAGCGAGCTAAAGCAGAAGGGACTTTGCACTGCAAGCGTTTTTGCCCAAGCATCCCGATATTCGGTGTTCTCAGGATGCTGCTGGGAAAGCTTCTCCAGAGACAAGCGGGACTGGTTGAGTAGCTTCCCTCCCCGCACGACGTCTCTCATTTCTCCCGCCAACAATCCGAGAGCACGCTGCGCGAGGGCCGATCGAAACCGCAGCTCGGGTGACTCGTCAGCAGCAAGCTTGAATTTCTCATAAAACGCGAGCGAATCGGTTAACACTCGTTGGCGCAATAGCTGACCCGAGGGAATCTCCGTCAATTCTTCCGCCGACGCGTGTTTAAGAAGTTTGTCGACGGCGTCGAGCGCGGCGGTCAGGTTTTGTTGGGCTCGATTTTGGGCCTGGACCGCTTTTTCTTTTTCCGATTCGGCGGTTTCCTTCGCGTCACGCTCAGACTGTTCCGACGCGACCGCAGCGGCTCTCGCTCGCTGTGCCTGATACGCGAACACGGTGCTCAGTACCGTTGCCGTGAACAGCAGCCCAACGAATAACGCTGCCGTCGTCAGCAGAGCACGGTGCTTTCTGGTGACTTTGCTCAAACGATATGTCAAGCTCGGCGGGCAAGCCTCGATCGGTTCATCGTTGAGATAACGCCCGATGTCTTCTGCCAAGTCGCTTGCCGATTCGTACCTGCGACTACGATCCTTCTCCAGCGTCTTCATCACCAGCCAATCCAATTCGCCCGCAAGCGCATCATGCAGCTTGCGGGCGTCGACGCCGCGTCGATCGGCGATCGTCGATTGGGCTTGGGCCGCCAGCGTGCTGACCATCGCGCTCGGCCGTGGCGGTTCGCCTTCGCGGATGATCCGCCGCATTTCGTCAAAGGTCGCGTTCTTGAGCGTCTCTCGATCAAACGGTGTTTCTCCAGTCAGCAACTCGTATAACACCACGCCGAGGGAATAGACGTCGCTGCGGGTGTCGATGTCGATCACGCCCATCTCGGCCTGCTCGGGGCTCATGTACAGGGGCGTCCCGACCATTTGCGAGAACTGGGTGTAGACCGTTTCATCGGTCAGCTTATGGTGCAGCGCCTTGGCGACACCGAAGTCGATCACCTTCGGGACCGCCCTCCCATCGATCTCGGCCACCAGGATGTTGGACGGTTTCAGGTCTCGGTGAATGATTCCTTTTTGATGCGCGTGCTGAACGGCACGGCAGACATCGACGAACAGCTGCAGTCGCTCTCGTGTGGTCAGTCGTTTCTGGTCGCAGTAATCCGTGATCGGAAATCCCTGGACGAGTTCCATCACGAAGTAGGGCAGCTCGTCATCGGTCGCCCCACCATCAAGCACGCGTGCGATGTTCGGGTGATCCATCATCGCCAGCGCTTGGCGTTCGGCTTCGAAGCGGGCGACAACATTGGGTCCGGCCAACCCGGGTCGAATGACCTTCAATGCCACTTTCCGCCGGACCGGCTCCCTCTGCTCGGCGACATAGACGGCTCCCATGCCGCCTTCGGCGATCTTTTCGCGGATCC
>JARFQX010000653.1 GCA_029287555.1 Rubripirellula sp.
GCTTGCGGCGTAGCGATCCTACAAGTTCGGGCGGCAGCCCTCTGCGACGACGACCGCCTGCATCGGCACATGAATAGCCGCCCCGGTCGCCCATTTCGTCCCTACTCCCGCCGCCATCGGCCCACAGTCGCATACGCCAGCTAAAATAGTGCGTTCCTGCACCTAGGATCGGGGGGTGCAGGAACACACTTCTCGCCGGTTTTTGACGGGTTGAGTTGGGATCGGAGATCTGGGGCTCGGGTGGTAGAATCCGTGACGGTTTGGGCAATCTAGCATTTTTGGAAAGGAATCTACCATGGGAATGGACTCCCGAAACGAGATGGAGAAATCAATGCTGTCGGCGGAAGCACAGCAGAAGTTTGACGAGTTGGTGGCCCTACTGGCGGAGGAGAGGTACGGCCCCGACGGACCGCCGATCGACACGACGTTCGCCGAGATCGAAACGTTCGGTCATCAAGCTGGCCGGATGCTCGGCCGCTCGCTCGACGCCCATCTCGCACAGCAGCATGGTGAACAGTTTCAGGAGGCGTCTTGCCCAACGTGTGGTGCGTCCGGCGAATCCGACGCGGGGAAGAACAAGACACGTCCGCTGCAAACGCAGGACGGGAAGATCGCCCTGGGCGAGCCGGCCTTCCACTGCCCGAGATGCAATCGGGATTTTTTTCCCTCAGCGCATGGCACTTGCGATTGACGGCGGATCGTACAGTCCGGAAGTTCTGAGGAAAGCTGTCGCCGCCAGCGCCCACGTTCCTTCGTATTCGATCGGCTCGAAGTTGCTTGAGGAGTTGGGCGGTATCTCGATTTCGAGCCGACATCTGAACAACTTGACCGTGAAGATCGGCGTCGAGTTGGCCGAAGATCGCGACGTTCGCACCGGTGCCTACTTCGACCAGCCATTGCCGCGAACACCGCAGCGGCCGGAGGTACCGATTCCTCTTGCGACGGTAAGCATCGACGGCGGTCGGATGCAAACACGGGTGGACGGCGGTGGGGTAGGCGTGCATGCTCCGCATTGGCGAGAGACGAAAAACGCCTTGTTTTTGAGGATGAACGGCGTTTCGTTCCAGGAAGATCCGCACCCGGAGTTGCCCGAGTGCTTTGTTGATCGCCATTGCATGAAAACCTTGCTGCCGGGTGTCGAGTCGGCCGAAAACGAGGAGAAGGGTGATCGGCAATCGGCTCCTGAAACTCGACAGGAACACTCTCGCTGGCGTCCAGAGCCACTGTTTCGCACCTGCCTCAGCTCACTGGCCGCGAGCCAAGAGTTTGGCCGAATGATGGCGGCCGAGGCCGACTCGCGTGGGTTTTACCACGCTGCGAAGCAAGCGTTCGTCAGCGACGGCCTGCCGTATAACTGGACGATTCAGCAGAAGCACTTTCCAAGCTTCACGCCCATCCTCGATTTTGTTCACGCGGTGGAACATGTCTACGCAGCGGCGCGCCAAGTACGAAAGGACCAGGAAGAACTTTGGCGGCTTCATCTGCAATGGACCGAGGCATGTTGGCAAGGTCGTGTGCGGGAGGTCATCTCGCAGTTGCGTGCCGAACAACAGCACCTCGGCGAACCGCCCCCCGACGCTGCCGAGAACGATCCTCGTAAAATTCTTGCCGACACGATCGGCTACTTCCTGAACAATGCGGCGCGGATGGACTATCCAGCCTATCGTCGCAAGGGCCTGCCGATTACCTCGGCCCTGATGGAGTCGTTCGTCAAGGAACTGAACCGGCGGGTGAAAGGGACGGAGAAATTCTGGAACGACGGAGCTAGCGGCGAAGCGATCCTGCAAGTTCGGGCGGCAGCCCTCTGCGACGACGACCGCCTGCAACGGCACATGAAAAGCCGCCCCGGTCGCCCATTTCGTCCCAACACCCGCCGCCATCGGCCCACAGTCGCAAACGCCAGCTAAAAAAGTGCGTTCCTGCACCTCGGTGTGCTGCCGGGACCGTCCCATTAGGGCTCTCCTGGCGAGTGCGAATCCGATCCCTGACACGCCTTCGACACTGAAGCACGGGCATCTTGCCTGGGTTGCCCAGGCACAAGCTTGAAGCCCGCGCCGTTAAGGAAGAACGTGGTATACCAGATGCATGAAGCTACCGAAAGGCTCCATGTTGAGCATTCCCACACGAGAGTGGCAGGATTCGAAGGACCCTCGTGCGACTCAAGATAGCGTGAAACCGGCCCGGCTTGAGAGTCGAGCGGATGCCCGGATGGCGGTCGGGGCGGGTTGCCTGGGGGTCGCCTGATCTTCGGCGTGTGATATAATCCGGGGCATCTTCTATTCTCCGCGTTTGTCGATCATAAGGTAGTTACATGAGTCGAATAGAGACCATACCCACGGATTCCTCCCAGTCGTTCATCATGGGAAACACGGCGGAAACTCTCTACGACAAGTGCATGGCCCTGGCCAGAAACCTGTGGTGGAGCTGGCACCCGGAGGTGATCAACCTCTTCCGCGATCTCGACCCGATACGTTGGCGCCAGTTGGACCACAATCCGATTGCCCTGTTGAGCGAGTTCACGCCCGACCGCCTGGAAACCCGCGCGGCCGAGCTGGTGCTCTACAGCCGCATCAACCACGCCTACCGGCGGTTGAAGG
>JARFQX010000687.1 GCA_029287555.1 Rubripirellula sp.
CTGGGTCCTGTCGGCGGATCGACCGTAGCGGCGGCCTTGTTGCGGCCAAGCCGCCCAGGCGAAAGGGGCTTGACGGAAGGGGTCGACAGGGAGCTTCTCAAAGACTCTTGCTTACGACCAAACGGCTTCGAACTGCAGCAATGTACCGAGGCGAGGCGCCCGGAACTCGATTCCGGATTCGGTTCTTGTGTTACCAAGGTTGGCCGCTTGCTTCCGTAGATCCCGCCAACTCACCACCTGCGGCGAAGGCAGTACCTGCTGCGGGTTAGCGGCGGAAGCTCGATTCGGCCTGCGATTCACGGACGAATTGACGGTCGCAAATCAACGCGACCACCTACGGCCGAATTTGAATCCGCTTGATCGGATTCGTCACCAAAATGTCAAAGAACGATTGCTTGGCGAACGCCGGACTACAACAAGTCCTCAGGTTGGCGTGCGCCATGCAGGATTCGTAACACCAGAATACCAGCATCGATCGGCCGAAAGTAGATTACGTAGTTGCCCACCGGTGCCCGTCGTACATCGGCGCCAATGTAGGGTACAGCCTCGGCTGACATTGGCATTCGTGCGAGGTCGGCGAGGCGATGGTCAATCGCGTCGATGACTCCATCGGCCGCGCGGTCGTTGTCACGTGCGATGTATAGCCAAATCTCTACGGCGTCAGTTCTCGCCCGATCGGTTCGATCAATCCGTGGCATTAGCGTGATCGGTCGTCTCGACGCCGTCGACCGGCGGATTTGATGTTCTCCGCGTCCCAAGGCGCAACCTCGCCCCGATCCGCCTGCTCCAGACCCTCATGGACATACTGACGGATCCGCATCGCATCGTCGGTCAGCAACCAATAAGTTGCGCCATTGGTCCCTTCCACTTTGGCCGCGCCCGTCGGATTCGACGTGACAAACTGTTCAAGATCGGTTGAGAGTTTTGGATTCATTGTGCTGCTGATCACCGTGAGGAATTCTGATCCGGTCCCGTCAGGTATTTTCCGCTCGTAGCCGAACTCGAATCTCGCTGTGCTGCGATTGAAGAAACCTCGAGCCTATTATGGTCATTGTACACGGATCACTGCGATAACGTTGTGAGGTGTTAGATAGAACTCAATTCTAGCATCGTCGACCGCCAGCGATTTCGGGATCAATCCGCGACCATCACCTTCTGGTGGCACGAAATGCGCGGGGATCTCTGACGAGTCGTCGTTCACGACCATCGCGGTGTATTCTGCTGCTGTGACCTTCTCCAGTCCGAGCGAGTCTGCGATGCTTTCGAAGTCGTCCTCTGGAAAAGTGAACGATAATGCGCAAACACTGTGCCGGGCGTCCACAGGTCGCTCCCAAACTGTTGCCGGCAAGTTGATGCCCAGAACCGATTCAATCTCAGCGCCCCAGCGCGACTCCTGTTTCCTCACCTTGCGCCACGGCGCAGGCTTGATGCAGCAGAAGTAAACGAAGCCTCCAGAGAATGCCAAGCCGATGACGACAAACACGACATGGCGAACTGTCGTACGAGCTGCCGGTTGCACTTAGTTGTCTCCGAACGGAGTCGATTTGCACATCTCGGACTTGAAAACGAAAAATCTCCTCGTCTCGAAATCGTCTTGCTGATCGTGTATTGCAAAACGGAAATCAGCTCCCAGCAGTCCATCGCCGAACCACCCCACCAACGTTTCAGCCGCATAGAGCACTGTGTTTGTGTTCTTCTCCGCTACAGACCGAGTGTCGGCTCGATCCGTTCCCACCCAGTGGATCACCTCCTGTTTGACTTCGACCGAATAAGTACCAGCGTTTTCACCTGTGATTCGAATGAAGTACTGCCCATGAGCTTCAAAGGAGTGTAGGCCACCAACCCAGAAGTTGTTGGTCAGATTCACAGACTTGCCAGTATCCTCGAAGTCTGTCGTGCGAACTTGAAACCAAGTATTGGGCTTGTCGAGGATGCCATCTGCAATGGCTCGCTCAAACATCCAATAGTTGCGGGCCTTGCTTGACGCTTCCCGCATCCCACCATCGTCAAGGAATTCGTATCAATCATCAAACAGCTTGGTATAGAAGAGGCCCACCCCCGTTGAGCCGTAGGCACCACGTCGGGCATACGTTGCGGCAATCGCCCCGCTAAGCGGTCCCTGGAGTCGGAATAGTTGGGCGCTCAGATTTGTAAACAGATTGAAATAGGTCAGGAGGTTCAATGAATGCTTGACCGTAGCGGCCCAGATGGCAAGCCCGGCCTCACTACCCGCAGCCGTATCGCCGGATGATTTACGCGTATTGATCCCTATAGACCCCAACGTGCCAATTGCCAATGACCCCAGGAACTCGCCGGTCGGATCGACGCCTTGAATCGGATCCCCGTGCACATAGGCGAACTTGTGCAAGGACTGCGGGTCTTGCATGTTCCCCGCGAACGGATCGAGTCGATTGAATCGTCCGTTGGCTGGGTTGTAGAAGCGGGCTCGGAGGTATTGTTGTTGCGCGGCGGCGTCAAAGAATTCGCCGCTGTATCCGAGGCTGGAAAGCACGGTGGTGGCTTGGATCGTACCGCTTGAATCGAGTACGGCGAGCGTCTCACCACCTGCGGCGAAGGTCGCGCCGGCGGCCATCGCGACATGAACGAAGGCTTTCAAGAAATCGCGACGAGTGGGTTGATTCATGTCGGTTACGCGCGATCCATTTGCTTGCTCCGTCGTGCTGCCGCTACGGACCCGTGATCTCAAGGGGCACACCTCCGGTCGACTCCCCGTCGAGAAACAGCGCGCGTTTTCCCTGAGTCCCCTGGTGCATCTTGGAGGCAACCGGCAAACCTTGGCGGGGCAATTCCTCAAAGGCTTCCTCGACGTCATCCACCTTGAAGCAAAGATGGTGTAGCCCCGGGCCACGCTCGGCGAGCCAGGCCTGCAATGGGTGGTCTTCGGTCAATGGCTCGACTAACTGCAACTGCGTATTGCCCAGATCCAAGTGTGTCAAGCGAATGGTTCCCTCGTTGACCACTTCGCTGTAAAGCACCTGCAAACCGACCCGGTCTCTCCAAGTCTTCAAGGCCTGCTCGGTGTTGTCCACCAAGATGGCCACGTGATCCAGCGCGCGAAATGTCGGATGATCCATCGCTCTGTTTTCCCACTCCCCCGATCTTGTTTAATTCGCGACTCAGACGAGTCTTTATCGTAGCACGACGCGACGACACCGTGATTCACTAGCAGCCCATGACTCCGGTTCGGGATCCACGCCTCACAGGATGCCAAGGCCTTTGAGTGGCCCAGTCGACGTCCCAAACGATCGGTCGGCCAGCCCAAATTGATTGAGGATGCTGACATAAAGATTGCACAACGGCACCGTGCTCGGCTCATACGAAAGGTGTTGGCCATGCTCGAAGCGACCGCCGATTAGCAGAACGGGAAGGTCTTTGTTGGAGTGATTCGAACCGTTGCCGAGATTGGACGTGACAACGATTGTGGTGTGATCAAGAAGTGTGCCATCGCCTTCTTTGGTGTCACGGAGTTTCTGCAACAAACCCGCGAGTTGCTTGAAGAACTCTCCCTCGATCAACTTCAATTGAGCGATGTTGTTCGGATCTTTGCCGTGATGCGAAAGCGCATGATACGCATTGCGGACGCCCGGTATGTTGACGCTGTTTTGCTGGAAATAGCCAAACGTGATGACGCGCGTTGAATCGGTTTGAAAGGCGAGGTGAGTGATATCACAAACGTTGCGCAACTGGGTCACAATCTCCGCCCGATCAGTTGGATCTTCGGGCATCGGCAACTTGACTTTCGGTTTTGGCGTGTGCACCCAATTCTGGGACCTGACCAGTCGCCGCTCCGTCTCCCGAACCGATTCGAAATACTCGTTGAGCTTATCCCGATCGGATGCGGAAAGGCTGGGAGCGAGTTTTTCCGCTTGGCCCTGCACCAGGTCCATGATGCTCTTGCCCTGGTCGATCTCTT
>JARFQX010000724.1 GCA_029287555.1 Rubripirellula sp.
CCGCTGGCCACCGCCGCTCCCGTGCGTGCGATGGTTGAGCGAAGCAGTCGCTGTATCTGCCGATCGTGATGACCAAGTCGAAATTCGTCGATCTGCTCGCCGGATTTCCCTGGGACTTCAAGCGGACGATGTTTCTTTTGATGTACGGCAGTGGGCTACGGCACCGTGAATGCCGGACCTTGCGGATCAAAGACGTTTGTTTCGAGCGACATGAGATTCTGGTACGTAACGGCAAGGGCGAAAAAGATCGAGTCACGGTTTAGCTCGAGTTGGTGGTCGGTGAATTGAAGCACCAGTTTGACACGGTGCGCCTACTCCATGAGCGGGATCTGGACGAGGGCTTTGGCGAGGTCAACTTGCCCTACGCCTTGGCGCGGAAATATCCCAATGCGAGTTGTGATTACCGTTGGCAATATGTCTTTCGGTCGCGTCAACGGAGCCGCGATCCGCGGAGTGGTGCAATCCGACGACATCACATCCACGAGACGACGTTTCGCAACTCGCTCAAAGCAGCGATACGTCGAACCGAAATCACGAAGCTGGCCGTTCCCCACACTCTGCGCCATAGTTTCGCGACCCACATGCTTGAGGACGGTGCGGACATTCGCACGGTGCAAGAACTACTCGGTCACAAAGACGTGAAGACGACCGAAATCTATACGCACGTCATGAACCGGCCCGGTCTTGCAGTGACCAGCCCATCGGATCGATTGGCGTTGGTCTCGAAGTGAGCCTCCGATACATGCTGGAACGGATGAGGCTAGTGGTGCGCACGTCACCCTAAACTTGCTTGTTACATTCACGCCCAACCTGAGGCGGTTGGACCGAATTCACGAAGCTTCCGAAGTTCGACGCAGAGGTCGGAGACACGAATGTCGCTTAGATTTTCGTAACACCTTTTCGCATCAGGCGTTTAAGTTCGGAACGGGGCTTCATCATCATTTCAGCTTTCCTTGGTTTCCTTTTTCTCTTTCGCGGTTCGTAGCGATCCGGCCGGTCGGTTACACGATGAGTAGCAACGGCCTCTAATAGGTGACCGTAGAGCTCTTGCCGAACGGCTGTGTTAGATTGACGGCTCACCAATGTCTTATCAAAGCACTTAGGAAAAACTACGCGACATTCGTCTCGGTCACCTCCTGCAACTCGCCGGACATTTTCGAGCTGGTGGGTGGTCCATCCGCCGCAAGTTGCGCGACATACAGATGATCTTTCTTAATGGTGGCATCCTCTCCATTGAGATAACGCGCCTTGCCAATTTGCGGTCGCCAACAGCCTTCCTTCCTGGTCGCCGAAGCACTGAAGATCGTTCGCTTCCATCGGAGCCTCGTCATTTTTGGCGACACCGAGTTCAAGCTTCAATTGTTTGGCTAGCCGCATTCCAACATTACCGATCTTGCCGAAATCGGCGCGCGAGTTCAATTAGCGACTCTCCACAAAACGTGAAGGCACTTGGTGGCGGAATACGAATGAATTCTGGATCAGTTATGCTTGGGCTTACCGATTTCTTCCGACAGGACTGCGGCCGTGGACGACGCACCAACGAACGAACGAATACAGCGGCTCTTTGAAGACGCAGTGAGCTTGTCGACGGAGGATCGCAAACGCTTTCTCGAGAACAACTGCAATGATGAAATCGAACGTGCGGAAGTCGAGAAACTGCTGAAATACGAAGCGATTGCGGGAGGGGGGCTAACGGGTGAGGTGACGAATGAACTTCCTTTGACGCGCGAGATCAGCGAGAGCCGTCCGGGCCGTGGGCCGCGATCGTCGGGCAGCCTTATCGATCACGGACAATTCGTTCCCGGCACGGTGCTGTCCGAGCGTTATCGGATCGTCGGGATGCTTGGCAAAGGCGGCATGGGCGAAGTCTATCGTGCGGATGACCTGGAACTGGGACAGTCGGTGGCGCTCAAGTTTTTACCTGGGAAGTTCGCGGACGATCCTCGCGCGCTGGAACGCTTTCGCGGTGAGGTTCGCCTGGCCCGACAAGTCTCGCATCCGAACGTGTGCCGCGTCTACGATATTGGTCAGATCGCCGGTCAGTGGTTCTTGTCGATGGAATACGTTGACGGCGGAGACCTTGCGCAGTTGCTGCGTCGCATTGGTCGCTTCAACGCCGACCGAGCAACCGAACTGGCCCGGCAACTTTGCATGGGGCTTCACGCGGCTCATGAGCAAGGTGTGCTGCATCGTGATCTAAAGCCGGCCAACATCATGATCGATGGTCGCGGCAAATTGCTGATCACCGACTTTGGTCTGGCCGAGATTGCCGATGACGTACGCGACGACGATATCCGCTCGGGCACACCAGCATACATGTCGCCGGAACAATTGGCGGGACGTGAGGTCACCAAGCGAAGCGACATCTATTCGCTGGGCATCATTCTGCACGAACTTTTTACCGGCCAACCACCATGGGCGGCTAACTCCATGACAGAGTTGCTGGAGAAACGCCGGTCCGGGGCGGCAGTCACACCGTCCAGGCATCTCGCAGATCTCGATCCCTTGGTGGAACGCGTCATCGAACGCTGTCTCGAACCAGACCCAGAAAAGAGGCCACCGTCCGCGCTCAAAGTCATCGCTTCGCTGCCCGGCGGAGATCCGCTAGCGGCCGCGCTGGGAGCTGGTGAAACACCTTCGCCGGAAATGGTGGCGGCAGCCGGCGATGGCACTCGCGTCAATCCTCGACTTGCCGGGGCGGCCTTGTTGACGTTCATTCTTGGCCTGCTACTGACCATCTGGCTGGAGGATCAGACCTCGGAGCTCTCGCAGGCAGATCTCAACGATGAACCCGCCGTGCTGAGGCATGAAGTGCAGCGAATGCTGACCGAAGAATTCGGCTACAAGGATCCACCCGCGGAGGCAATCTACGGTTTCCGTGCCTTTGACAACGCCGTTCCGGAGCCGATGTCGTTCTGGTATCGTCAAAGATCAACCGGAGGTTTCCCGGTAAACGGGTTCTGGGGCGCCGACCCGGGCAAGTACAGTTGGGCGCGTCCCGATTTTTTGCAACCGGTGTTCAGACAACCGGGCGAGATCCGTCTCATTCTCTCCGGGGATCAGAAACTGCGGTATCTTCGCGTGGTGCCGGAACTCGGCGTGTATTCCAACCGCAGTCCCACCGATCCGCGTTGGTCGGAGTGGTTTTCGCCGGAACGCACGGGCTTCATCTTGTCCGGCGAAACGGAGGATGTTGCGACCTATGACAACGACACGCAGGACGTCCAGGTACTCCGCCCGGTGACGGACCTCTTCTGGACACCGCCCGATGCGTTTGACGCGTTGGGCACCTGGCAAGGGCACAATGCCGATGGCACCACTTTTTACGTCCAGGCTGCGGCATGGCGGGGAAGACCCACCTACTTTCGGATGCTGTCCGGTGAAATCGTGGAGGGTCCGATCGTAACAATCGATGACCCAGCACCTGGCTCCGAAAAGTATCCGTTTGTCTTCTTAGTCCTGATTGCAGCCCTGATATTCGGCATCGTGCTGGCATGGCATAACCTGCGATCCGG
>JARFQX010000811.1 GCA_029287555.1 Rubripirellula sp.
ATCCTCGCAAGGGATCGGTCGGACCAAGTACGACCTGTTTTAATACCCGCCAACCGGTGGAGCGAAGAATGTACGCATTGATCAAAATTTTCCATTTAGGACTTGAAATCCCCATGGCAGTCACCACTGTGATTTAGCGGCGCAATCAACCTTCTCGCAGCCTCATTCCAAGAGCCTTGGTTTGTCGATCACTGAGGCGTCGTAACACCGATAGCTAAACGACTCAAGGCTCTAGCGGGGCACAACTAACAACGGATGAAAGATCCGGGCTAGCGCCGAATGGGCCTCTGCTAGTTCTTGGGCCGTCGCCCGTTCAAGGAATGAACGAATCGTTCACGCTTCGAACGAAGAGCCTCTCGCTGTCACTGTCAACGACGAGCACGTTCGTGAGTTGACCCGTCTCCACGGGCGATTCAGTTGAGGCGGTTGATGAGCCATTCCCAGCGTCGAGGTTCAATTCGGCTGGCGCGTATCGGCAAGTCGTACCGCGGTGCAAGACCGATTCGCCCGAACTGTCGTGGCCGCGTCGGATGTTGACGAGCGGTCGCGACGATTCCACCAACAGTTGCAATCGTCTGCCAACGAGCCCTTGGAAGTAACCCTGCCTCAGATCGTTTTCCAGCTCACCAAGTCGTCCGACCCGCTCACTGCGCAGGCTCTTGGCTACCTGGTCCGACATCTCCGCCGCCGGTGTTCCTCGCCGCGGGCTGAAGGGGAAAGCATGGATCTTTGAGAAACCGGCGCGACGGCATGTGGTCAACGTCTGCTCAAACTCGTCCTCCGTCTCGCCCGGAAAACCGACGATGACATCGGTTGTGATGGCGGGCTCGTCGAGCGCTTCGCGGACCAAGCGACATCGGTCCAAGAACATTTTAGTCCCCCATCGTCGACGCATCCGACGCAGGACGCTGTCACTGCCGCTCTGCAGGCAAAGGTGCAGGTGAGGCACAATTCGTCGGGGGTTTTCGGCCATTACCGAGATTAGTTCTCGTGTCACCTCCGTCGCCTCGATGCTGCTGAGCCGAATCCGGAAATCGCCGGGCAGCCCGCAAAGTTCGCGCAGCAGATGCGCCAAACGCACCCAGCGTTCCCTGGGCTGGTTCCGATTCCAATCGACGCCGTAATGACCGAGGTGAATTCCCGTCAGCACGACCTCCCGGTGACCCGAGTCGACCAGGCGTTGCACTTCGGCGGTGATGTGCTCAAGCGGCCGGCTGCTGAGCTTCGGGCGAACATGCGGAATGATGCAATAGCTGCATCGCAGCAAGCAGCCGTCTTGAACTTTGACGTAGGCACGATGTCTACCCGAGAATCCATCGAGCCCCGTGGGAACGTCGATCACGCCGAAGCGGGACATCAAGTCGGGTAATTCTCGCTTGTCCTCGATCACTTCCACGACGCCCGGCAAGCGGGCCACTTCGTCGGGGGCTCGGGTGGCATAGCAGCCCATCACGACGATGCGGGCATGGGGGTTATCGCGATGCAGGCGACGAACCACTTGACGGCTCTTGGCGTCCCCTTCCGAGGTGACGGTACACGTATTGACGATGCACACGTCCGCGGGTTCCGCAGCCTGGCAATCGGAATAGCCGGCTCGGTGCAAGCCTTGCCGCACAAGCTCGGTTTCGTACTGATTCACCTTGCAACCGAGCGTTGCAACACGCAGCTTGGCACTCATCAAGAACGACTATTCGCTAACCGGCTCGATCGTCGCCGACATGCTTCCTTTGCAGCGGGCGATCAATTCATCCTTGCCGAACGAGTGAATTTGGTCACGCTTCAACTCGGCATGTTCCATCGTCGTGGTCAGGCAGATCGCTCGTCCGGACTTATCCACTTCTTTAGCAATTTGGAAGCCTGTCTCAATCGGATGGTGAAACAATTGCTTCATCATCAACACCACGTAATCGTAACTGTGATCGGAATCGTCCCACAGGATCACGTTGTAGCGAGGTTGCTTCTTCGGCTTCTTCTCGGTCTGGTCTTCAGGTTCGACATGAGGATGGGCCACCATCGACTGCTGATTGGCCATGGCGAATCATGCTCCTTGAGTCTCGGACGGGATCAACAACGGTTTCGGCCAAGCATGATTTTCGCGGCCGACCAACCGCGTATATTGTAGCGCCTGTGAGGGGCATGCGGCAGTCCGGAATCCTGCAAAAGTGCGCCCGGATTCGATGGCAACTACAACGTGCTGGGGAAAAATTCGGCCCGTTGCAGGGCTTTTTTGGTGTCCGCTCACGCTTTGTAGCGCCCGGCCGATCCTTTCGTTTCACGGTGGTTGGATAATGATGGCTATTTCCGAACTGTTGGACACGCTGCGTGGGGCCTCGTCGCGGCACTTGGAAGAATTGATCCAGTGGCTTCAGATTCCCAGTATCAGCAGCGATAGCCATCGTCGGGTGGAAGTGACCAAAGCGGCCGAGTGGGTTGCTGAAAAGCTTGACCGCGCGGGGCTGGAGGTCGAGAAGATTGAAACGGAAGGGCATCCGATGGTCTACGCCCAGACGCCCGTCGTGCCCGGGGCACCGGTCGTCGTGGTCTACGGTCATTATGATGTTCAGCCCGTCGAACCGCTCGAGGAATGGATTTCAGGTCCTTTTGATCCAACCGTTCGCGATGGCAACCTTTACGCCCGTGGTGCGACCGATGACAAAGGTCAAGTGCTCACCCACGTGCAAAGCGTTTGCGACTGGTTGGCCTCCGGAGAATCCCTGCCGCTGCAGATCAAGTTCTTGATCGAAGGCGAGGAAGAGGTTGGAAGTCGCAACCTCGAAGCGATGCTGCCAACGCTGAGCGAACGACTCGCCTGTGACTGCGTCGTTATTAGTGACAGCAGTCAGTATGCCGATGGGCAGCCCGCGATCACTTACGGGCTTCGAGGATTGGCGACTTATGAATTGCGCGTCGACGGACCGAGCCAGGACCTGCACAGCGGTTCCTTCGGTGGCGCAGTCATGAATCCGGCGATCGCCCTTTGTCATCTGATCTCGTCGATGGTCGATCAGCAGGGCCGGATTCAGATTCCCGGTTTCTACGATCGGGTTCGACCGCTGGAGCCGCGCGAGCGGCAACAGTGGAAAGGGTTACCCCAAGACGACCGCGAGTTTGCAGCGGCCGTCGGTGTCGATCAACTCTTTGGCGAAGGAGGTTTTACGACCGACGAACGACGTTGGGCACGTCCCACCTTTGACGTCAATGGCCTGCGATCCGGGCATCAAGGGGAAGGCGTCAAAACAATCATTCCGGCAACCGCTTCGGCCAAGATCAGTTTTCGACTGGTCCCCGACCAAGACCCGCAGGAAATCACGCCCGCTTTGGAGCAGCACCTCCGCAAACATGCACCCGCCGGTGTCCGATGGTCGCTGCGCGTCGAGCACGGCGCACCGGGGATGTTGGCTAACACGGAAAGCCGCTTCGTGCAGGCAGCGACCGACGCGATCGAGAAAGCCTTTGGGGTCAAGCCCGTTTTGATTCGCGAGGGTGGCTCGATTCCGATCGTCACCCGCTTTCAAGAAGTGCTCGGATGTGATTGTCTGTTGCTCGGCTGGGGGCTTTCGGACGACAACGCGCACAGTCCGAACGAGAAATTCCGCGTCGAGGATTACCATCGTGGTATCGTTGCATCCGCGATTCTCTGGGATGAGATCGGCAAACTCAATCAATCACCAAAGACCTGATCATGCTCGACCGCAAGTACATCATTCAGAATGCTGACAAGGTGCGATTGAATTGTCGCAACCGTGGTGTCGACTGCGATATCGGCAAGCTCGTGGCGCTCGACAGTGAGCGGTTGGCTGCACTGAAGCTCGCCGAGGATCTCAATCGCCAGGCCAATGAGACCAGCAAGCAGATTCCCAAGGCGAAAGACGACCAGCAGCGTGCCGAGTTGATTGAGAAGGGACGTCAGTTAAGGCAGCAGAAGGAGGCAGCACAAAAACAGCACGATGAGCTCGAGAAACAGATTTCCGCGATGCAGGCGGTGATCCCAAACTTGACTCACCCCGATGTTCCAATTGGCGGCGAGGATGACGCAAAAGAACTGTTTTTCGGCAAGACCCCTGTGCCTTCGTTCGACTTCCGGCCGCTGGATCACGTCGAGTTGGGTGAGAAGCATGACCTTTTTGATTTCGAAGCCGGTGCCCGGGTAACTGGTGCGGGATTCTATTACCTCAAGAACGCGGCGGTGAGGCTGGATCTTGCACTGCAGCAATTCGCCGTTGCCTTCTTGGCCGAGCGCGGATTTACGCCCGTCACGACTCCGGATCTTGCCTTGACCTCGATCCTGCAGGGAATCGGATTCACGCCGCGGGGTCCCGAGACGCAGATCTACAGCATCGAGAATAGCGAACTGAATCTGGTGGGAACCGCCGAAATCACGCTCGGTGGGATGCTCGCGGGCCAAACCGTCGGTGACGAACAACTTCCCATTCGGCTTTGTGGACTGAGCCATTGCTTCCGCACCGAAGCCGGCGCCGCCGGACGC
>JARFQX010000830.1 GCA_029287555.1 Rubripirellula sp.
GCGGATCCTCGGTCGTCGAAGCAGGTCGTTGGGAAAACGGTCGGCGAGAATTATCTTCGAGTCGGCTCAAGACGTTTCGATTCCATCGCATCGAGTTTCTATGAAGATCATATTGGCCGCTCCGCGAGGCTTCTGCGCCGGAGTCAACATGGCGATCGAGTCCCTTGAATTGACGCTGCGGAAGTTCGGACCGCCGGTGTATGTCTACCATGAAATCGTCCACAACCAATACGTGGTCCGACAGTTCCGCGACCAGGGCGCGATTTTTGTCGATCACATCCAAGAGGTGCCCGAGGGCAGCGTGCTGCTGTTTTCGGCTCACGGCGTCTCCCCGGAGATCCGGCAAGCGGCACGGGACCGCAATCTCAATGCTTTGGATGCGACCTGTCCGCTGGTGACCAAGGTGCATTTGGAGGCGATCAAGTACGCCCGCGAAGGTTTCACCATTGTTCTGATTGGCCACGAGGGGCATGATGAAGTGATCGGGACGATGGGTGAGGCACCGGAAGCGATCATCCTGGTCGAGGACGAAGCGGCCGTCGATCAGCTGCAAGTACCTGAGGGCGCTAAACTCGCCTACCTGACCCAGACCACTCTCAGCGTCGACGACGCGAATCGCATCATTCGACGACTTCGCGAGAGATTCCCCGAGATCCAAAGCCCGCCGAAAGAGGACATCTGTTACGCGACCCAAAATCGCCAAGAAGCCGTGCGATTACTCAGCGAGGACGCCGATGTTGTCGTCGTCCTGGGCAGCCAAAACAGTAGCAACAGTCAAAGGCTGCGCGAGCTTGCCCGGGAAAACGGGAAGACGGCGTTCTTGGTCGACGGTCCGGAAGATCTCGATGCGAGTGCGTTCAGCCAAGGTCAAACCGTTTTGATCACAGCCGGTGCCAGCGCCCCGGAGTCGGTCGTGGAAGCAACGATCGATTGGTTGGTGCAGCGATACGGAGCCACGGTCGAGACGCGTCAAATTCGTGAGGAGTCGGTGCGTTTCCCACTGCCCAAACCGCTCCGCAGCTTTGCCCAATCCACTCAACCATGAATCGGCAAGCGGGCAGATTCAATCGTCTCGGCATGAAGCACCAGCGGGCTTGATTCCACATGGAACCTAGTTTTCTCTCCCTCGTTCCCGCCCTGGTGGCGATCATCCTGGCTTTCGTGACCCGCCAAGTGCTGGTCTCCCTGTTTGTGGGAATCGTCGCCGGTGGCCTGGTTCTGTGGATCCAAACGGGTGAGGTGAGCCAAGCGAACTTCATTGCCAACTTCTTTCTGCCGGCGCTGGGGGCCAAGTCTTACGCGACAATCTTGCTGGTATACCTGTGGTGTCTGGGCGGTTTGCTGGGACTTTGGGAGCGGACCGGTGCGGCATTGCACTTTGCCCAGGTCGTCGGCGGACGGATCGCCCGCGGCCCCCAATCCTCGCTCTTTTTTGCTTGGCTGTTGGGTTGCGTTTTTCATCAAGGGGGAACGGTCAGCACGGTGCTGGCCGGGACGACCGTCAAGCCGGTTGCCGACAAGCATCGGGTCTCCCACGAAGAACTTTCTTACGTGGTTGACTCGACGGCCTCTCCCGTCGCGACCGTTCTTCCGTTCAACGCGTGGCCCGGATTTATCGCCGCCTTGATCGCCGGAACGGTCCCGTCGGTCATTGGCGACGAAGTCGGCGATGGCATCAAGTTCTTTTTTTCCAGTATCCGTTACAACTACTACGGCTTCTTTGCCGTCGCGATGACGCTGCTTTTCTCACTCGGCTGGTTGCCTTGGATCGGATCACGCATGCTTGCCGCCAAAGGCCGAGCGCGAGAGACGGGAAAACTGGACCGCGACGGTGCATCACCCATGTTGGCAGGCGTGGACGAGGATGAACGGGCGACCGCGGGCAAACGAGGGAAGTCCGATTACCAACCGAGCCTGATCGATTTCTTCCTGCCGATCACCGTCCTGTTGTCGCTGGCCATTCTTCCGTACGTGCTGTTTGAGAAGACGTACATCAACGAAGCTTTCATGGCTTGCCTGCTTTCGGCCATGCTGTTGGCGGCGGTGCGGGGCATGGCGACGCGAGATATCCTTGGCGCCTTTGTCGATGGCTGCAAGACGATGACGATCGGTGCCATCATTCTTGGTCTGGCGGTTACGATCGGCTACGTGTCGAAGGAACTGCACGCAGCCGATTACTTGATCTCCTTGGTTGGTGAGCAACTGCCTCCGATCACGTTGCCCGCGATTTTGACTGGGCTCTGCATGTTGATCGCGTTCTCGTGTGGGACCAGCTGGGGTACCTACGCAGTCGTCTTTCCAATCGCGATGCCACTTGCCTGGCAAATCCATGACGACCCAGCCTTTTTGTCGGTCTGCTTTGGCGCAGTGCTCGGTGGATCCGTCTTCGGCGATCAGTGCTCGCCCATTTCCGACACCACGATCCTTTCGGCGATGTTCACCGGGTGCGACTTGATGGATCACGTGACCACACAGTTACCGTTGGCGTTTTTGGCTGCTGGCCTCGGAGTGGTTGCCAGCACCTGGTCGGCCTGGCTGACGTTCTGATCAACCGGGCCAACGGTGATGGTCGATCTTCATTCGCGCGGCTCTTCCAACTCGCCCGGTTGGTCGAGTGAGCGGACGCGAAACTGTTTGAATAGCCCATCGGTTTGGGGATCGTGACCTTGGATCATGATCGTTCCGGGATCGGTGCGAAGCCCCCGACGAGGATTCTCGTCAGGCTCACGCGTATCGGTCCAGTCGCTGACCTGGATGCCGTTGACCCACGCGGCCATCGAGGCGCCTTGGGCCGTTAGCAAAACGGTTGCCCACCGATCAGCCTCGCCGGCCACGACGCGCGCATCCTGACGGCGAAAGATGCCGCCGGTGCCACAATCGGCCGGCTTCAACGGGTTTCCGTTCTCCATCTGATTGCTGACCTGGCACTCGTAACCCATCATCTTGTCGCCGGGAATGCAACGAAAGAAGATCCCCGAGTTTGTTTCGGGCATCGCCAACTTGTATTCAGCCAACAAGACGAAGTCACCGTACTGGGCCCGGGTTTCCAGCTGTCCACTGCCGCCTTGGACGCGCAGGTACCCCTCGTCGTTGACGGTGAACCGCGCATCCATCTCGGGGTACTGCTTCCACTGCGAGAGCTCCTCATCCAGCAGCGATTCCAAGCCGAGCGGTCGAAGTATCACCTTGCGAAACTCGATGCGACCGCTGTTGTGTTGCAGGCCAATGCGACCGGTGGCCAGTCCGACCGGATCGGTGTAGTCGCAAACCGGCTCGCCGTCGAGCGAGACTCGTAACTGATCCCCCTCGAGGCGCATCGTCATGGTCCGCCAAACATCAAAGGGCTGCGGCGCGCCCGATGGTTCCACCTTCTTGCGTCCCACGATGCTCGCGGTGGGGAAGGGATTGTCGTCGGGAGCGATGTTGACTTCGTAGCAGTCCATTTCAACATCTTGAGGATCAAGCAGCGTTCGCAGAAAAACGCCGCTGTTGGTTTCTTCCTGGGCTTTGAATTCAACGAGCAACTCATAATCTTGCCAGGGAATCGAAGTGCAGAGCAGACAAACGTCGCCTCCATCGGCCACGATGTTGCCATCCTCGACACGGAAGTTAGCGGCCCCGGCGATCTGCCATCCGAACAGTGAGTGCCCATCGAACAAACGAATCCAGCCATCGGAAGCCTCCTCGGGCGTAAGGCGAGCGGAAAGCAATTGCTCCGCACTTAGCTCATACACCTGGGGCTCGGCCGGAACCGGCTTCGCAGCGGGTCCGGTCGCCGCAGCGGGTTCCGGCTCCGACACCTTGGCAACCGCAGAAGATTGATCCGCTCCGGCTTGCTCGCCCGGTTGGCCCGAGCGTCCACAACCGCTCAATCCGCACGCCAAGCCGACCCAAACCCAAAGGATGCCGATCCGAAACGGCGAAAATCGAAAACGCGAAGGAACGCTTGTGGCGAGCCTATCCAACGTCGGGCTATCCATCGTCGGGCTATCCATAGTGGTAGGTTTCGAAGTAATCGCGCCATGCTTCACGGATCATGGCATCCTTGTCGGGCGGAAGCTGGTGTCGATTGGGCTGATAAGTCCTGTGCTCGGACTCCACCCAATCTTGGAGGATTGGTTCCACCGACTCAAAATCGCCAAGCCTGAGTGTTTCGTAAATCCCCCTCAGGATCGCC
Organism: Rubripirellula sp.; assembly: GCA_029287555.1. Taxonomy (GTDB): domain Bacteria; phylum Planctomycetota; class Planctomycetia; order Pirellulales; family Pirellulaceae; genus Rubripirellula. Next base: position 4,178 of record JARFQX010000830.1, read on the forward strand.
ACGGGATCGCGAACCAGGTCTTCGTAGCGAATGTCGACCACCCGTGACGGATCGACCTCCCCGCGCTGTCGATGGAACGCGGTGTACATTCGCTGCAGACACTCAATCACGTAATCCTCCAACCCTTCGCCGTGCGGTTTTTGAAGTGCCTGGACTTCATCCAATCCGCGCCACAGTCGGCAAGTCGAAGGAAACAACTCTCGGGGGTCGCGGCTGATGTGGATGAATTTTGCGTCCGGAAACTCCCTGGCGAGCCAGCCGATGCGGCCGGTGTGAGTGGGACTCTTGATGATCAAGGGCCGCCGGGTTGAAGTGCTGACCCCGAGCAAAAACTTGCGCAGCGATTTGAGCCATCGGTCAATCTCCTCCCCGCTTACGTTCCGGAAGTCGAGATAGTCCAGATCGACCGGCGGCTGATTCGGAAAGGCGATCCGGCGATAGGGGGAAGGCAGGCCGAGATTCATCAGGGCGAACTCGTCTTCCTGGGGTCGATCCCACCCCGCCGCCATGTTGTCCATCGGACGTTTGCCGGGCAACAACCATCCACAGAATCGGCGAAAGAACCACTCCGAGACCAGAAAATGGTGGGGGGCGAAACATTGGTAGGTGGACGGGCTACTCAGCCGCTCATCGCGTACCATCAGTTCGTGCAACATCGTCGTTCCGCTCCGCCAGTGACCCACGATGAACACGGGCGGGCCGTGCATCTCGGCCGACGCGAGCGTGCGACCAAAAATGAGTCGTTGAGCGAAGTGCAGCGTGGTGTTGACCGGTCCGGCCAGCGTAATTCCGATGGCCATCGGAATCCGCGTCGGATGGACCCGAAAGTGACCACGTCGGAGCAAGTTGAACCAGGTCGCCGGACGCATCCCGTGCCAAAACCTGGGGGAATAGAAGGGATACGTGTGGAAGTCGGAGTTGGCGCGAACTCGGTTTGGGTCAACCAAACTTGACGCATCGTCGGCCAACCGAGGCAGATCTCCCCGGATGCCCGACGGCGCAGAAGTCTGCCGCCGGAGATCAGAAATCGGATCGTTCGGCGGCTCTGCCAACAAATTTGCCTGGGATGATGGACGAGGATCGGAACCAAACCGTTGCGAACACTGTAGTTGACTACCGTCTGAGCGTGCAGCGGGATATCCTGCTAGGCCCGCGGGGATCGTTGGGATTTCCGGCGGATTTCGCCGTGCACCCCGATTTTCGCTGCACCCTCGCTGCCCCTTTTCCACGGACCTTTGATGGCTTCGGCAAAGCAAACCACTGACGAGCTTTCGATCGGCGATCTGCAGCGTCATATCCGCACGATGTACTTCGAGAAGGACGTTGCCCGAGGTGTCGACGGAACGTTCATGTGGTTGATGGAAGAGATTGGCGAGCTCGCCGCGGCCCTGCGCGGAAAGGATCAGGAGAATCTGGCCGAGGAATTTGCCGATGTCATTGCCTGGCTGGCAACCATCGCGAATGTCGCCAACGTCGACCTCAACGCGGCCCTGGTCGCCAAGTATGGCCACGGTTGCCCCGGCTGCGGACGCTTGGAATGCGAGTGCCCCGATTCGGAAAAGCCCTGACAGGAGCGAATCGAGCGCCCGGATGTTGTATCCCTTCTTTCCAACGAAGCGTCCTTTCCAAGCCTTGGCCTGGTGGCTGATGTTGACAGTCGGCCCGTGGCTTTCGGTGGGTGCCGTCGCTGACACGACGGCCGAATCGCCCGGTGTCGGCACAGCGAAAGTCTCGGTCGGAATCGACGGGCACTACCGCGTCGGTCGCTGGACGGGCCTGCGGGTCGAGGGTGCGCCGTCGATTCGCGCGATCGAAACTCGCGACGGCGATGGGGTGGAGGTCCGCTATCTTCAGCCCGAGTCGTCGAGTTCCGGTGGAAGCGGCGGGAGCGCATGGAGTTACGCGGTTCCGGGCAGCGAAGCGGCGCCGCTGATCGCCCGCGATGAGTCCGGGGTCGTCGCGTCCACCCGTTTTCCCACACTGGGATCACCTTCCCGCGGTCCGGCGATGATCCCTTTGGAGATGCCGTGGCTGGTCGTATTCGGTGATCCCTTGGGCGTGGACATGATTGGGGCGAACGAACTGCTTGATCGCGACGCTTTGGTCGCGGTTTCGCGTCCGCGCGAGGCCGCCGAATGCCCCGATTCCTCCATCGGCTACGACGGCGTCGACATGATGATGATTGGCGGCTCGAGTCGCCAGCTCCTCGCCGGACTTTCGGAGCAACAGCACGAAGCGATCGTCGACTGGGTCGTCGATGGCGGACGCCTCTTCTTGACCCTGGGTGAGACGGCGCCGGAGTTGGTCGAGGCGGCTCCCTGGCTCTCCACGCTGCTTCGCCTCGAGCAATGGGAAGTGATTCGGATCGATCCTTCGGCGTTGGAAACCTACACCTCGTCGCAAACCCCATTGGTGGCGTTCTCCGGACTTCGACTTCCCAAGGACACCGGACGCACGTTGATCATGGGGCGAACGATCCGCCGATCCAGCACCCCCGTGGCGGTCGAGTTCAATGCTGGATTGGGGCGCGTGACCGTGGTGGCCGCCGATCTCGAGGACGAACTCTTTGCCAACTGGCCGGAACGACTGGATTTGATCACGCGGCTGACCGGATCGATCCTGATCGTCAATCAAGAACCGCAAGTCCGGAAGAGCCGAACGACCGCCTACAACGATCTGGCGGGTCAATTGCGTTCCAGCCTGGACCAGTTCAAGGTCAACCGTCGCTACGGCTTTTCGTTTGTCTCGTTGATCCTGATGGCCTTGATTGCAGCGATTGGTCCTCTCGACTACCTGGTACTCAATCGAGTCTTTGGCCGACCGCTACTTGGTTGGCTGACCTTTCCCATCGTGGCGATTGGTCTGAGCGCGATCCTGGTTCACCAATCACGGCCGGTGATGTCGACGACCGCCACCGCCTCTTCCCCTGCTAAGATCGGTGCGACCGCCGCCGGAACCAGCGGTGGTATTGCCGATAAGTCATCCGTACGGCGATGTAACCGCGTTGAGATTATCGACATCGATTCGACCATCGACGTGGGACGGGGATTCACCGTCGATTACCTCTACTCACACGAGGCAACCCGGCTTGATGTGACGGTGACCGAAAGCGACACCTTGATGAAGATGGTCGAGCAACCGGGCAACCTGTTGACGGCTCCGTTTGGCTATCCGGGACCATCGTTTGGTGGAATTCAAATCGCGATCGAAGACAGCCGACTTCCGCTGTACGAAGTCCCGGTGCGTCGCGTCGCTAGCGGTCCGTCACGGCAGTGGCTTCGATCGAACCTGGTTGGCGTTCCCTTGGCCTCTCGCAGCAGCAAAGGGATCGTTACGCGTTCTCGCTTTGTCCCCAAGCTGATCGCCAAACCCTTGATCGAGCGACGGCCCGGCAGCGAGTTACTGCGGGGCGAATTGATCAATCCGTTGCCCGTTGATTTGCTCAACGGCATGCTGATCTACCGAAACTGGACCTACGTCTTGCCGACACGATTCCTGGCAGGCGGTCGCATTGCGATGGTCCAGAGCCTGCGGCAGAAGAATTTTCGTTGGCATCTCTCGCGGCAGAAGACGCTTGAAAGCGAGACCGAAACCGAGCCCTGGGACCCGGCCAACCTCGACGCGGTCGATCGCATCGCTGAAATGCTCATGTTTCACGGTGCGGTTGGCGCATCGCGTTACACGAGTCTCGAAGACGGCCCACTATCGTTTCTGGATTTGAGCCATGTGCTGACCGAGGATCGATGCATCCTGCTCGGACGCATCGCGGATCCGGCGACTCGATTTGAATCCACGAGCCCCGATGAAGCCGCCGTCGAACCAAGTGGTGAGCGTTTGACCTTTGTCCGGGTCGTACTTCCCGTCGTCGATCGGCAAACGGAATCATAGGGGACTCGTTCCAACCCAACGAAACATCCGCGGCCTCGCCAGGCTCCCATCCCGCTTTCTTTCATCGCCCCCTTCTCATCGCCGAAGCCACCTCGTGATCAAGACAGTCGACTTAACCAAGAAGTACGGGGACGCGTACGCGATCAAGGGAATCGATCTCGATTTGCGGCCCGGGGACTTATTCGGATTCATCGGCCCCAACGGAGCGGGCAAGACAACCACGATGCGAATCATCGCAACGCTGTTGGAACCGACATGGGGCGAAGCCTACGTTTGCGACTACAGCGTGCACACCGCGCCGAAGGAGATTCGTCGACTGGTTGGCTACATGCCCGAC
>JARFQX010000866.1 GCA_029287555.1 Rubripirellula sp.
CAGCTAAATCCATTTGAACCGTGACCAACAGTATCTCGGTTGATACTTTAAGCGACTATTCAGGTCGATTTTCGGGCGTTGCAAATGACAGCTTCAAAAGGATGGACGCAAGTCCCAGGCTTGTAAACGTCATCGCTCCGCGACTCAAGAAAACTGCACAATTTTGAACGGCTTCGATGAGGGAAGGCAATCGTTGCAAGAGACTTCCTCGCTCATCGACGAGTGATGAAAAAATCCGCTACGGCGTTGCCTGGAGAGGTGCGTCTTCTGAGCAAGCCAACACTCATTCATAATCGCGCACGTCCATTTCGCTTCGTTCGCGACTTCAACATCTGGACAAATTGCCGATATCCACCAAGAGGAAAATCGCTGCGCTTTGGCACGAAGACGTACAATAGTGGTTCAGGACAGACCAAGAGGCCCCGCCGGGCACGATGAATCCGCAGCTGGTCGTAGGGCCAGTGGAACGTCCGCTCGGTGGAGTGCAGCGTCAGGTGATCCGGGTCGAGTTCGAGCGTCATCGGCCGATCGTCGTTGAACCCGAAATCATCGAGTCGCTGTTGCAATCGTTTTTTGGTTCCGCGGATCATCGCCAAGTAACCGCCGGTCGAGGCCAGCATCACGATGATCATCGTGGGCACGAATACCGTTACTCCGAGCGGGACCGCCGCGAACAGACAGACGCCGCTGATCAAGATCATGACGACCGAACCGATAAACAGACGTAGGGGATGCCAGTGAAGCAGGTATTGGTCCCGCGCGTGAGCGCGGAGCCAAGCGTCGGTGCAGAACGTCACCGCGAATCGAGCGTTTCGATCCGATTGCTCGACCACGCGTTCATCCGGCGGTTGGTACGGATTAAGCCGTGGCTGATCACCCGTCATCCCAATCGCTCCAATTGACAGCGACAATCACTCGTCGGGCGGATCATCGTCGCGAAAGCAACGACTGGTGAGAGGCAATTCGCTCTGGATCTGGATCGCGCAAGGTCTCAACCTGGTGAAGTTTCGAGATGTAGCAAAGAGGTAGACGATGCCGATACGCGCCACGTAGGACATACTCCACGTACCAGCAGTAAGGCCGAAGGGACGAGTCGATCGCGCTGGGCCGAGCCACGTACATCCACGCCTGAATGCTGGTCTCGCCAGCGGTCATCACCTGAACATTGACGCGGTCGTAACCAATGCCGAGGAATTCGTACTTGTCGAGCACGGGTTGCTCATCGGGGTGGATTCGGTACACCGCACCCCAGATTCGATCGGTCGGCCGGTCGGTAGAAAACGCGTCCGCCTTGGCCGAGCCGTCAATGCTGCGCTTGTGGAAAGCCAGCTTGTAATGAACCACGTAACCGATCAACTCTGGCACGGCGCTAGGAACACGGGCGGTGATGCGGGGAACGTGCAGGTTCGATCCGTAGGCGAAATAGTAAGTCGCCGAGTTCGTCACGGTTTCGATTCTCGAATGAAGTGAATACGTGTGCGCGATTGTGGAAAAGTGCGGAACTTAAGGTCTCCTCGTGCTCGTGCTCAGCGGAGCGATGCTCGTCATCGAAATAGATATTAAGCCCAGGTCAATCAATTCAAGCACGAGCACCGTCGCAAGCGACTGAGCAACAAAACGGCTGCTAGAGCGTTCTCAAATTTCTCTTAGGCGGCAAACGATAGTCGCCGATCGCTCCGCCGATCGTATTGCGCTGTTACGCTACGATCGGCGGAGCGATCGGCGACTATGTGATTTCTTGAAATGCTGCTAGTCATCTGCTCACCGTTATTGCGCGCCCTGACAGCAACGCACGATCCGACGACTCGCTACGAGGGCTCATACTTGGCCAGGACGCGAACCTCATCCTCGTCTTCAAATCGGTCGACGACCACGTAGTGGTGCTGTTGAAACTGGTGCCGTCGCTCCGCCTTGAGTTGCTCTTCGGCCAGCGTTTCAACGGCGTAGTCGGAGGCGACTTTGAGGCGGTAACCGATGGCGCCGCGATTCGAAAAAAGGTAATAGCGCTCGGCATCACTCGGCTCACCGAGAGTGCCGTGCAGGACCTTCCCGTCGTACGGGCCGCCGATAAACTCGAAGACGATTTTCAGGGTCTTACCGTGATTTGGGAAGGAGCGAGGATGCTGAGCCAGACAGACAGCGTTTTCATCGTCCTGGGTCTCATCGTCCGGGATCGTATCGTCCTAGGTTAGGACGTCAGTGCGAGCGGGCCATCGCCGCAATACTCGACCGAGCCGAATGTCTCTAGTTCTTCGTGCCCCAGGCCGTGTGCGAGCGCGAGCCAAAGGCGATTGTGGGCAACCCCTTCCAAATCGACGGCGCGACCGGTCTTGAAGCCGGCGCCGCCGCCAACGAGCAGGAACGGAATGTTGTCCAACGTGTGTGAGTTGCCTTTGCCCAACTCGTTAAGCCAGACGATCTGGGTGTGGTCCAACAGGCTTTCGTCCGGCCGCCCCGGTTCCGGGGTCCCGGCCAGGCGTTTCGCCAGGAACGCGAGTTCGCCGGCAAACCAGCCATTGATTCGCTTCAGCTTCTGGTGCGCCTCTTCGTTGCCGTCCGGCTCGTGTGACAACGAGTGGTGACCTTCTTCGATCTCCAGCCATCGCATCCGCGCCTGACCCACCGAGCGCATGAACTGCAAGCTTGCCACCCGAGTCATATCGTTCGCCATCGCGTTGACAAGCAGTTCGATCTGCATGCGACTGATCGCCGGCGTGTTGTCGTTCACCAGTTCGATGTTTGGATCGATCTCCGGTTCCGGGTGCAGCAACTCCGTTTCCC
>JARFQX010000932.1 GCA_029287555.1 Rubripirellula sp.
GGCAATCTGAATCCGGTCGTTGAAATTTCGGAGGTGACCAAGCGTTACCGCGACGTTTGCGCGTTGTCCGATGTTGCCCTGACAGTGAAAACGGGGGTGACGGGACTGCTTGGGCCTAACGGGTCGGGCAAGAGCACGTTGATCAAGGCGCTGTTGGGATTGGTGCGCACGCAGCATGGCGCTGGCACGGTACTCGGCTACCGCTGGCCCACCGAGGTGCGGGCGATTCGCGACAAGGTGGGCTATCTGCCGGAAGATGATTGCTACATCGCGGGTCTAACCGGCATTGAATCGGTTGCCTTCATGGCCCAACTGTCGGGCTTGCCTGGGACGGAGGCCCTTCGGCGAGCGCATGAGATTTCCGATTTTTGCGACATCAAGGAGGAACGGTATCGGCAGGTTGAAACGTATTCGACCGGGATGCGCCAGAAATTGAAATTCGCACAGGCGTTGGTGCACGACCCGCCCTTCTTGATCCTCGACGAACCGACGACGGGATTGGATCCGGACCAGCGCGAGTCGATGCTGCGACGAATTCGCACCCTGGCCGACCAACACGGCAAAACAGTCTTGTTGTCGACGCACATCTTGCCCGACGTTCGTGCGGTGTGCGAACGAGTGATCATGTTGGTGCGGGGCAAGGTTCAAATCATCGACACGCTCGAAAACCTCTCTCGACCCACCGAACCGACCACTCATGTCGTCACCTACGGAAATCGTGACGACCTGGTGGCCCGGCTGCGCGAAGAGGGCTTCGAAGTGAGCGAGGAGCCCGACGGTTCGTTGCGAGTCAAGGGAATCGAAGTCAGCCAGGTTTCGAAGCTGTGGGAGATGGCGTCGGTGACCGGGACGGCCATTGGCAGCGTCTCACCGGCCGTGAATTCACTGGAAAAGATCTTCTTCGAAGCCGCCGCCGCAGCCGAGGCCCAACATGCCAGTACATGATCTGGGTTTTCGGCACTGGGAGGGAAAGCGGACGCCGGCCTGGCTCCGTCCCTGGTTCGTCGCGCGCAGCGGTGTCTCGCTGGTTTGGCGAAGGCGATGGTTGCGCACGATGCTGATGCTCGCCTGGTTGCCAATCGTCGTTCCCGCTTTGGGGATCTTTATCTTTGAGTACTCCTTTACCGAACCCGAAATGCGGGGAGCGGTGGTCCAGATGCTTCGCGGGCCGATGGGGCGTCCCGATTTGGCCATGGCTGCGTTGGAGGATCCCGAATCGATTCGGCATGAATTCTGGTCGATCTTGATCTTGGCTTTCTTTCGCTATCCGCAATTGACCGCGATGGTGTTGTTGGTCGGCTTGATTGCCCCGATGTTGGTCTCCTACGACCTGCGCAGCAAAGCCTACCTGCTTTACTTCTCGCGGCCGCTTTCACCGAGTGAATACATTCTGGGCAAGTCCGCCGTCGTGTGGTTCTTTCTGGCAGGGATCGTCACCGTTCCGGCGATGGTCCTTTACGTTGCCGGCGTTCTGTTGTCCCCTTCCCTTTCGGTCGTCGCAGAAACCTGGGACCTCCCCTTGAGGATTCTTGCCGCGTCGGGGGTGTTGTTGATTCCGACCACGGCCTTGGCAATGAGCTATTCGTCGCTCACGAGCGAGAGCCGTTACGCTTCGTTCGCGTGGTTCGCAACCTGGGTGATGGGTTTCGTCGCCTACCAGTTCTTGACGTGGATGGGTGTCAGTGAATTGCCCGGACGTCGACGGGGTCGCGGGCCGAATTGGGACGAGCTGGACGTTGATTTTGACCGCTGGCGACTGCTCTCTCCTTATCACACGCTCGGCAAGGTCGAGAATTGGATCTTTGGTCTCGACAAGACAGACGGCAGCGTTTGGCCCGCCTTGGTGTTGTTGGCTGTCGTGACGGTTTGCGGAATGCTATTCGTTCGACATCGTCTGATCGCGAGGCTCAGTGTTTGACGCCATGATCTCATTGAGTCACGTTTCGAAGCTCTACGACAAGGTGATCGGTGTCAATGACTTGACAATCGATCTGCCGCCGGGCGCCTACGGTTTAGTGGGTCCGAATGGTTCGGGCAAAACGACGTTCATCAATCTGATCACGGGGCAATTGCGGCCGACGCTCGGCAGCGTTCAAGTGCTTGGATTCAATCCGTGGAAGCACCGTCGCGTCCTCCGGCGCATTGGGCTCTGTCCCGCAACCGACGTGCTGTATCCCAACGTCTCGGCATTGGAATGGGTGACCTACCAGGTTCGTTTGCACGGCTTTTCACGGCCCGAGAGTCGTGAGCGGGCAGTCGAAAGCTTGGGGATGGTCAGCATGACGAACGACATGCAGCGACCGATGGGGAGTTACTCGCTGGGAATGCGACAGCGAACCAAGATTGCCCAGGCAATGGCGCACCAGCCCGATTTGTTGATCCTGGACGAACCTTACAACGGACTCGACCCCGTCGGTCGCTACCAAATGACGGAGTTGCTCAAGTCGTTGGTGGCAAGTGGCAAGAGCGTGCTATTCGCCAGCCACGTGTTGCACGAGATCGAAGCGGTCACCTCCGCATTCCTTCTGATCTACGGCGGACGATTATTGGCCTCCGGGACGACGGCGGAGATCGAGCGGATTTTGGCCGGCACGCCGCAGGAGGTTGTGTTGCACGGGGACGATGTTCCCCGCTTGATTCATCGTTTGGCAGATCAGCCGTGGGTCGAGTCGCTGCAATTGTCGGACGAGCGGCGCGTCTTGCGCGTGGCGCTTCGAGACGCGACGGAATTGTACCGATCGCTGGCGCACTGGATCGCCGAAGACGGGCTGCAGATTGATCGTTTCGAATCGGCCGGCAGTAATCTCACGGCCGTCTTCGAATGTTTGCTACGTCACCACCGAGGAGAATCGTGATGGGTGCATCGGTGGTTTGGGACGTGATGCGTTTTGAGCTGCGTCGCAGTTTGACGCCGTCGCGAGCAGCAATTTGGTTTGTACTGGTCGCGTTTCCCATCGCACTGATCACTGTTTTGAGAGTGACCACGGAGATTCGGAACGTCGAGCGTTGGGGTTTGATGCTCTATTTTCTCGTCCCGGAGGTCGTGTGCCTGCTTGGGTTGTTGCTGTGGGCGACACCTGTGATCTCAACGGAGATCGAAGGGCAAACGTGGATCTACTTGGCGTTGCGAAGATCGGGAAGATCCCTGGTTCTGCTGGGCAAGTATTTGACGGCGGTGCTGTGGTCGGCTTCCGCTGCGGTAGTTTCGATTTCGATTTGTGTGATCGTGATGGGACCAGCCGGTGGTTGGAAGGTCTGGTGGATCATGAGCGCGCTGTCCATTTTGTCGTGCTTTGCCCACGCCTCGCTTTACGTCCTGATTGGAACGATCTTCTTCCGGCGAACCATGGTGGCGGCGGTGTTTTACACGATGGCGGTCGAATACGGTTTGGCGCTCGTCCCGGCAGTGGCCAACAAGTTGACGATCAACTATCGCCTTCGCGGACTCCTGGCCGATTGGACTCAGTGGCCCGGTGCCCGCAGCGTTGCCGAAGATGTCTTTGGAAGCGAGTCCACCTTCACGCACCTGCTCGCTCTTGCAATCATCTCGGGACTGCTGTTGGCGATCGCTGTGCTTCGTCTGAGTCGTGCTGAATTGCCAACGCAGCAGGACGGATAGACCACCGATTCCCTGGTCGGTCCTTCGTCCGAGCGACCGAACCGTCGTCGTTCAGACGCTACCCGAAGGGATGTGCGGCCACGATTTGCACTAAATAAGCGTGCC
>JARFQX010001011.1 GCA_029287555.1 Rubripirellula sp.
GTGCCGGTCGATGATCGCAGCGAACCAGCGGGAGATCAGAATTCACTTGGTGAATCTCCCTCTCGATCGCCTCCAGCGTCTCGTTGTCGACCAAACCGCAGCGGGTCAACATTACAAGACCGGCTCGTTCGAGACCCCGCACGGGCTCACGCAAAAGACCTCGTGGCAGCAAATGGCCGTAGCCGAAGGGACAGGTGGCGTCGATGACGACGATGTCCAAATCTCGTTCCAGACGACGGTGTTGGAATCCATCGTCCATCAGAATCACCTGCGATTCCAACTCCTCCACGGCCACCCGCGCGGCTTCCACGCGATCGGGATCTTGAACATGGGGGACATCGGGCAACCGATCGTACAGTTCGAGTGCTTCGTCGTTGACATCGGCATCCCCTCGGCCGTAACCACGCGAAACGATTGCGACGCGCAGCCCTCGCCGACGCAACCACCGGGCCAGGAAGCAGACGATCGGTGTCTTGCCCGTTCCCCCCGTCGTCAAGTTACCGACACTGATCACGATCGCTTCACTGCGGTGGGTCTCGCTGCGCCCCCGGTCGTAACCTCGATTGCGGAGTCGGACCGCGACCCCGTAGAGCCCGCTGGCCAAGAAAAGACCTCCGCGCAGGAGAATCGCCGCCGGATCCTTTCGCTGACCACTGATGATGGATCGATAGTCCCAATTCATCCGCGGATCTCACAATCACCGGTTTCGTCGGCCGGGCGGGATCAGGTCGTCGACCTCGGCGTCAGGTTGGACCAGGACTTCATCGGTGCTTTCCGGGTCAACCGCGCGACACGTCTCGGTCAATGCGTCGGCTAGTTCGTCGAGCGGGTCCTCCCAGGTTTCCACGGTCGTTTCGGTGGGCGGCACATTGGCCATTTCGTCAAGCAACAGAATCATCCGAAGGCAGTGACGAAACAAAATCCCTTCTTCCTTTTGCAGCTTTCGCGCGGTCACATACTTGTTGAAGTCCCCGCCGAATTCCAACAGCTCGCCAACGATCCAAACCGGAGTGACGCGGACGTCGTGAACGCGAGGATACTCGTTCCGAAATAATCGCAAGATCTTTTCCCCGATCGTCAGAGGCCAAACGCGCGGCTCTTCGAACATCACGCGGCCAAAGCCTCGATCAACCGCGGTTTCCTCTTCATCAGGTTCCGGTCGAGCCCCCAGTTCCTCGGGCGTTGCCAGGCCGAGCTGCAAAAGCTGGGGATCCAGTCGAGTCGTGGCCAGTGTGCCCGCCGGCATTTCCTCAAGCGAGGGAACCCGAGCCAGCCGCGCGACGGTGCCTGGCACCTCGAGCACGCTCTCGAGCGCAGCGATTCTTTCCTGGCGGTCCGCGATCGCCAATTGATCGGCGAGGTAGACACCGAAGAGAGGATTGACGCTGCGAAGGTGAACAAGCCGCTCGAGTCGCTCCGTTGGTGTCGCCGTGTTGGGACGATAGTCATCAACCTCGAACCCGCGACTCTCAACGAGCGACGAATCGGAATCGGATACGTCCTGATCGGACGGCCGATCGGGCTGTTGCTCGCGCATCTGGTCCAAAATCTCACCGAACAAACCTGCGGTTGCCGGGGCGGGCGAATCGTGCTGCTTGCCAGCGGGCGTCGACGACGGTCTGGCCGGCTTTGGCTTTGGATCCAATTCGAGGTAACCCGCCGTCCAAAGCGTGATCAACATCCGATTCAGGTCTCGCTGCGCTTCCTCGATCCCCTTTGCCGGCAGCAACCGCCGGCCAACCATGTCACGAATCGGTTGCACACGTGGATCCTGACCGAACATGTACGCCAACAGCCGCCAAGGCAGCTGACCCCGACTGGCCAGATTCGCCGACTCGGCGTGCTGCAATTGCAGGAATTGTTGTTCGCTCCAATACGATTCGCCGCTGCGCCGCTTGGGCATTTTCTTCTTCAGCTGCTTCTTGGCTTTGATCAGCCCGGGGTCCTTCGTGTCTTCGGGTATCGAGTCGTACTTTTCGCGCCAGCGCGCGATCTTGACGTCATCTTCGTGTGCCAAGGCAAACACATATCCACGATCGTCGAATTGTGGGCGTCCCGCACGTCCGAAGATCTGCTGAGCGGAGGCGGCCTCCATCAACTTCTTCTTGTCTCGCGGGCCCTTGAGCAGACTGGGCAGAACGACGCTCCGTGCCGGCAGATTGATGCCCGCGGCGAGGGTCTCAGTGCAAACGCAGAAAGCCAGAAGTTTGCGCTGGAACAACGTCTCGACCATTCGGCGATAGCGGGGGAGCACTCCGGCGTGATGCACGCCGACGCCGCGCATCAGGATCTGCTTCAATTTGGGGCCCGCGCCCTCGGACATGTCAGCCGCTTCAAGAAAGTCTGCCAACTCTTTCTTCCGCGTCTTGTCGATCAGGCTCTTTCCCTTGAGCAGTTCGGCGTTGGTCCAACATTGCGAACGGCTGAAGCAAAACAGTAGGGCCGGTGTCCGCCTCGCCTCTTCGTCCCCAGCCGCGATCTTCTCGGCGAAGTCGGCTAGCAGTTCATCGCCGACCCACTCGTATTGAAGCGGCACCTTCCGTTCGGTTCCCACCACCAGTTGCAGTCGACGGTTGTGAGCTCGGGACAGCCAGGAAGTGAATTCGACGGCGTTGCCGACCGTGGCGCTGAGCAGCATCGTGCGGACGTGCTCAGGCAGCAGTGCGAGCGTCAACTCCCAGACGATCCCACGTTCCTTGTCGTTGAAGGTGTGGAATTCGTCCATCACGACCGAGAGCACGTCATCAAAAGTGAAGGCCTCGCGATGGAGCAATCGATTCAGCAAGATCTCGGCCACCACGACCAAAACGGGCGCGTCGGCGTTGACTCGGCGGTTCCCGGTGACCAGGCCGATCTTGTCGGGCGAAAATCCCCAACGAACGGCGGACGCTCGCAGTTCCTCAAGTTTTTGGTCGGTCAAGGCGATCAGCGGCGTGGTGTAGTACATCCGCCGGCCCGTCCGCAGCGCCTCGTAAACCGCCGCCTCGGCAATCAAAGTCTTGCCCGTCCCGGTGGGTGCGCAAACCAACACGCCCTGCTGGCCGGTGAAATAGGCCAACAGCGATTCTTCCTGGACCGGATACGGCTCGAACGGCAGAAGCTCAAAATACTCCGTTGCCAATTCGTCGCGGTCGGGCATCTCGGTTGGTCCATTCATCACCGCACCTTATAACAAGCCTGGCCTCTCACGTGCAGATAGGATCATTCAACAGTTCGTCCCCCCGATAAACTTCGGAGGTTGCTCCCCATGGATTCTCTCAAGTGCGATGCAACCTCGATTTGGACTGCCGGTGTTGATGCGGTTCGCGCCAAGCCCTTGGTGCGGCGATCGGTTCAGGTGTGCGGAGATGATCTGCGGATCGGCGATCACCGCTGGTCGCGAGACGAATTTGATCGAATCCTCGTCGTCGGCGCAGGAAAGGCTGGCACGGCGATGACCGAAGGTCTCCTGGAAGCGATCGGCCCGTGGTTGTCGATCCGTGGTTGGGTTAATGTTCCGGAGGGGACCGAGGCATCGTTGCCCGGCGTGCACATCCATCCCGCACGACCGGCCGGTCGAAACGAGCCGACCGAGCAGGGCGAAGCCGGTGCGAAACAGATGCTCAAAATGGTCGAGTCGGCGACCGAGCGAGATCTTTGCATCGCCCTGATCTCGGGGGGCGGCAGCGCACTGTTGCCAGCGCCCAAAGAAGGCATCACGTTGCAAGACAAACTCGAGGTAACGCGACTGCTCAGCGGAGCCGGCGCGGACATCACGGAGTTGAACACCGTTCGAAAGCACCTCAGCGACATCAAGGGCGGCGGCCTGCTGCGCGCTTGCCGCGCTGGGACCATGATTACCCTGGTGCTATCTGATGTGCTCGGCGATCCGCTCGACTTGATCGCTTCGGGCCCCACGGTGCCCGACAGCACGTCCCCGCAACAGGCGCTCGATGTGCTCGAGCGATACGATCCCGATCGGAAGCTCAGCGATCGGATCTACCGGACGCTTCGTGATGAATTAGCAGGCGCGAGCCGAGTGACCGGAAAAGGCGAATCGTTCCCATCGATCACCTGTCAACACACGACCATCGTTATCGGGAACAACGCGTTGGCGGTTGACGAGGCGGGGATCCGGGCGGAAAAGCTTGGTTACAACCACGTCATGCAATCAGCCAGGGAATGCGAGGGAGCCGCCGAGGAGGTGGGAAGGCATCTGGCCGACATGACCTTGGCGATGCTCCGTGGCGGCGGGAGTCACGTCAACGATTGCCTGATTACGGGCGGCGAGCCAACTGTCACGCTCGCGCCAGCGGCGATTCGCGGTCGCGGAGGACGTAACCAACAGCTCGTACTCGCGGCTTACCAACGACTGCTCGAAGTACCGATCGATGATTCAAGCTGGGCCCGGCTCTGCATCCTCTCGGGGGGCACCGATGGCGAGGACGGGCCCACCGACGCGGCAGGTGCGATCTTGGACGTAGACGTGCATCGGCAAGCCGTCTCGATCGGACTCGATCCGGAGGACTTCCTACGCCGCAACGACGCCTACGAGTTTTTTCACCAAACGGGGGGCCTCTTGGTGACCGGTCCAACCGGCACGAATGTGTGTGACCTGCGAGTGGCGGTCATTTCTCGCCATCGATGACATCGCGTCGGCAAGCGATAGACGAGCGGCCACCGCGATCTAGAATCGAAGCGTGGTTAGGTCTTGTCCGCAGGAAGGAATCGCGATGCCGAGCGTGAGATGCCCGCGCTGTCACCGAACAATCCATCGAACACGTCGCCGCTGGTTCGAGCGATTATTGCTCGTCAAAGAAGCCTACCGGTGCAGCCGCTGCCACCGTCGCCGGTATCGAACCAGACTCTTTGGCTTGATGTTATGAG
>JARFQX010001013.1 GCA_029287555.1 Rubripirellula sp.
TTCACCGCAGTACCGAGAGTACCTGGCGGCCACTCAAAACGCGGCGACTCCGACCAGCGGTTTGACGACGACCACGATTCGTCGCCGACGACCCGATCCGGTCAGCCTCGAATCGAAGAAACGGCCCGCAATTACGATTCCACGTCGCTCGGCGGGCGGACAATTGATCGCCGGTCAGAACGGGACGCAGTCCTTCGATTTAGAGATGAGAAAACGTCCAACTGGACCGGTGCGAAGCAGCATCCTTCCGGCGAGCGCCCAGCTACCGCTCGAAGCAAAGTAAGCTCGGTCCATCGTTCCCGGCACCGTGCTCGCGGTCGTGGTCCCAAGACTGAAACTTCGGCTCACACTCGATTCGCTGCGGTGCCAGCGTGACTGCGCAAATGACGAAGGAAACGTCCCAACAGTTGATTGCTCTTGGGCGCTTCCTGGCAACGAGCAGCAAATGATTCGATTGTCTCCCCGGTGATCGACTCGACGTACTTGGGATATGCCCGCACACGCTCGAGCAAGGCGTGTCGATCCAATTCCGGGTGAAACTGTGTGCAGTAAATCGGTTTGTCCGGGAAGCGAAAAGCCTGGTTCGAAACCAACTCACTCGATGCCAATCGAATTGCCCCGGGCGGCAATTCAACCACGCAATCCTGGTGCCCCATTGGTGCGAGGAAACGCTCGCCGAGGAACGCGAACAGGGGATCGGCAAGGCCTTCGTCGGTCAAGAAAACCTCCACGGTCCCGAGTTCAGCGCGGCCCAAATCGGTGACGACTTCGCCACCCAATGCTTTGGCCAGCGCTTGAAATCCCCAACACGAAGCAAACGTTGGCTTGCTCAAATCAAACAGCTCGCGCATCGCTTCGAGCACCGGTGGCAGCCAATCGCCCCCTTCGGCGACCGAGTAATCGCCGCTGCCCCCGAGGACGACCATGTCCACCGCGTCCAATTGGCGCACCGTCGGCACGCCGGCAAGCAAGTCGTGCACGAGAATCTGACGCGGGTCACATTGAAACGCGCGGGCGAAGCAATCGACCTCCTGTTGACGCATCGGATCATCGTGATTTCTGACCTGGAGCAGTAGAAAGCTGTCCATATTCAGCCTTGGATCAACCGTCGAAATTGGCGTCGCCAGTGATCTTGTCTTTGAACATCGCCAAGCGGCTGAGGGCCAAGTCAACGTCGCGAGCCGGCACGCCGTGCTCTTCGAGCGCGTCGGCAAAGTGCCCGCAGAACTTGGCGAAGTGCTTTCCCGTGATCCCCCGGCCACTGTGGATGGCGGTGAGCTCCGCCCCCGCATACTCGACCGGCCCGTCGAACGCCGAGGCGAGAAATTGGTATTGCATGCGGTGCAATCGATCCATCGAGGTGTTCTCGAAGAATGGCGACAACTCGGGATCATTCAAGACACGGTCGTACATGTCACGGACGACATCGGCCAGCGCCGAGGCGCCCCCCAATCGCTCGAACAGCTTCGTCGATTCATCGGACATCGGCGTTGCATTGCTCCTTCCAGAACAAGGGCGGGTTATCGAAACATCATCGATGACACGACATTGATAACGGATTACCGGCTTCCTGTCACGCCAACCGCGATGGAACCGCCTTCGGCGTGAGGCAAAAAGACCGGGCCTCGTCGCATTGTCGCCGAGACTTCCGCCGCGGCCAACGCCCCTTCGTAACGCCCCTTCGTAACGAGCCAAAGTCGACGCCATGAGCCGGCTGCAATCACCCGATACGCGCAGACAAGCCCGAGCCCGCCGTGCTACTCCCCGACCGGACGAACGTAAACCCTCAGTCGCTTGCTTGAATACTCCCCAGCGTTTCCCGAGAAAGTCCAATCTAATTGAGGCCCGGAACTGTTGCCGATGCCGACGTCTGCGGTGGAACCGGCGCCCCAATGATTGACGGCAAACACCGTTTCCTTGGCGGCCCCATTGTGGATTTGCATCGACCCGTAGCCATCAGCGGGGGGCCCGGGATCATCACCAAAATCGTAGACTCCGCTCGATGCCCCAGGCACGTTGGCCCCATTGCCCGGGCCGTAGTTGTTGGGCCAAAACTCGATGTTACCGCTCGGGATTCTCAGACCTTTGGTCAAGCCAGACACGTTCGAGAACACCTCCATGGATCGCACCGGCTGCTGAAAGCTCGCCCCCGAAGACACCGTGGGAATGCCAATCTTTCCAGCATCGTTGGTGAAGGCATCCATCGCCACAAAAACCTTCTGCTCACCCCGCTGGTCGGAATTCAATTCGAGCAAGTAGCCGATTCGATCGAAGGCACCAACCTCGCTGCTGCGGTCCACGTCATATTGGATCTCTTTCCCAAGCTTGCCGAGATCGAGATCGTATACCAACTGAAAATCGTCTTCGACCGTCGCGACGCTCAAGAAGTCGGGCTCTTCCCCACCCCGAACCGCGCCGACCGGTAACCCCGTGGCCCCCGTCAAATTCGGTTCGGCGGTTTTGTGCCAGGCGTATCGAAAGGCGACCGGTTGCTCAACCTCGGCGGACGATAGGACAACGGAATCGCCTTCAATCACGGCCTCCGCAGGCTTGTAGCCTCTCGATCCCGGGCCAATCAATTCAAAGTGGTTGGGCGCATCACCGTCGCGTGTCTTCAATCCTCCGCCCGTGTTCTTGAATCGAACCATCAACCGTTTTCCAAGCAGCTCGAACGAATCAACTTCGGGGCCGTGCGCGACAAGGTCATCGTATCCGTAGTCGTGTTTCAGCGCCAGCAGCGCCAGCCGCTTACCGACATCCTGCTTGTTGGGTGGATGAATGTCGTCGATCGTGGCAATGTCGTTGACGACCACCATGCCGGTGTTGGGAATCTGCTGCACCGCCGCCTGGGCCTCCCAAAAGCGAGCCAGAATTTCGGGGTCTTCCTCGCCATATTGAAACGGTGCGATCTGCACGTAGTAGAACGGGAAATCGCCTTGGCCCCACAGTTCGCGCCAGCCGCCGATGAGGGCTTTCTTCTTTTCGAAGTAGAGCATTCCTTCACGGTGATTCGCTTCGCCCTGGTACCAAATGGCTCCACGCATGGGGAACCCAACCAGCGCGTGGATCATGCCGTTGTAAAGCATCGTGGGCTGCTGGTGGCTGGTAAAGGGCCGCAGCTGGTCGGGAAACGAAGGGGATGCAACCACCGCTTCGCTGTCCTGCAACGCCTGCTTGGCGGATTTCAACCACGACTCGGTTTGCTCGATGTGTTCACCCAGGCGCTCGCGATAGGCATCGGTCCCGGGTGTCCGCCCCATCACCGATTCGTAGATGTCGCCAAGAGCTTCGACTCGCTTGAACCCGACCGGCGGTGTCCAGGGTTCGACGCGGGTACCTCCCCAAGATGAATTAATCAGACCGATCGGCACATCGAGACGCCGCTGCAGCTCCCTGGCCATGAAGTAGCCGCAGGCCGTGAAGTTCCCCACCACCTCCGGCGTGCACACCTGCCACTTTGATTCGATGTCGTCGAGCGGCATCATGGATGGACGGTGGTCAACTTTCATGTGCCGAATCATCGGATGATCGCCCGCGGCGATCTCGGCGGCGGAGTTGGTGCTGCTGCGCACCGTCCACTCCATGTTGGATTGGCCGGAACAGAGCCATACCTCGCCGATCAACACATCCGCGATCCGCAACGTGTTACCGCTGGTCACCTCCAGGACCAACGGTTCTTTGCTGGCCCGCATCGACGGAAGCTCAACTTGCCATCGGCCTGAGGCATTCGCCGTGGTCGTCGCCACTCGATTGCCCAGCGAGACCTGAACCGGGGCATCCGCGTCGGCCCAACCCCAAACTTTCAGCGGCATCCCTTGCTGAAACACCATGTGATCAGCAAAGAATCTGGGCAGCCGCACTTCGGCGACTGCTTGGGCCCCGCCAAGGGCAAAGCCGAGGATTGCGAGGATCAAAAATGCAACAAGCTTTGGGATGCGGCGCATGCTGGATACCAGGAGGAAGGATTGAAACGAACGAGTACGAAGGGAACGAACCATCAGCAACGAACAAGGTGCTCGCTACGACAAGATTTCACGCACAACTTTGCCGTAAACATCGGTCAGCCGAAAATCGCGCCCCGCGTATCGATAAGTCAATCGCTTGTGATCCACGCCCAATAGATGCAAGAGTGTCGCGTGCAAATCATGCATGTGCACCGGGCTCTCAACCGGTGCGTATCCGAACTCGTCTGTCGCCCCGTGAGTCATGCCTCCACGCACTCCTCCACCCGCCATCCAGACGGTAAAAGCTTGGGGATGGTGGTTTCGACCGTCGCCGTTTTCCGCCATCGGTGTTCGACCGAACTCGGCACCCCACAAAACCAACGTGTCCTCGAGTAAACCTCGCTGCCGGAGATCGTGCAGCAGCCCGGCGATGGGACGATCGACCTTCTTTGCTTCCTTGATACTTCCCTCTTGGACCTGCTTGTGATGATCCCAGGTGTAGTCGGTGGAAACCTGGATATAACGGACGCCGCGTTCGGCAAATTTCCGCGCGAGCAGACACTGACGCCCGAAGTTGTCGGTGGGTTCGTCACCAATGCCGTACAAACGCTGGGTCGCCTTCGATTCCGAATCGGTGTCCATCACCTCGGGAACCTCCGATTGCATCCGATAGGCCAATTCGTAGTTGGCAATCAGACCCTCGACGGCCGAATCGAATCCGAGCGTCCGCAGATGCTGCCGATTGAGTGACTGAACCAGATCAAGCTGACGGCGCTGTGAGGTGCGTGAGTATCGCGAGTTATCCAGATTCGAGACCACGGCCTGGGCGATCGGGATTTCCGCCGAGCCGATGGCCGTGCCCTGGTGCTTCGCCGGCAAAAAGGCCGATCCGTAATTCTGGACGCCGCCGTGGCCCCGCGGTGGTGAGATCGTGACGAAGGCTGGGAGGTTTTCGTTCTCGGAGCCAAGGCCGTAACTGATCCACGCGCCCACGCTCGGTCGGACCAGATTGGCCTGGCCGGTGTGCAGTCTCAACAGTGCTTCGCCGTGAGCACTCCCCTCGGTGTGCATCGATCGAATCACGCATAATTCGTCGGCGTGGTGAGCAAGCTGCGGACACAACTCACTGATCCACACCCCACCTTGTCCGGATTGCTGAAGGGGTCACGGTGATCCGAGCACCTTCCCAAGCGAGGGGTTCTCCACTCCCACCGAACTTCCGGACACCGGGTTTCCG
>JARFQX010000030.1 GCA_029287555.1 Rubripirellula sp.
GCTGATGACGGGAATATCGAACCGCGTGCACAATGGTGGAGGATTCGTGGCGTGCACTGGAAAACCTCCAGGATAATGGTTCGCGTTGGTCGACAGTTGCGTCGACGTCCGGCTTACCTCTTCCTGCAAACGCAGGGTGACCTCAGGCGATTCCTTATCGCCGCCGGCTGCCTAGGCAACCGCTACTGCTTCAAGCGACTGGGAACGCAATTGTTCCATTTCGCCGATGATACTGCTGGCAACGCTGCGAATCAGCTCGAGTGATTCCATCAACGTCTTCTCGTCTCCGTTCCAGAGCTGGATGTAGTCGGATGATCTCGACCGGGAATCAATCCCGACCGACCGGCTGACCACGAAGGCGACCGCTTCGGCTTCCGTCTCCCGAATCGTCTTGTCGGTCTTCTCCCGTCGATCACCCCGATGCAGTAATTCATGTCCCAACTCGTGAGCCAGAACACTGAACTTCTCCGCCGCTGGAAGGTCCGGTAGGACCGTAATCCTTCCCCCAGAGGAGACGCCCTGGGCGCCACCGGGGATCGCTTCATAGACCAAATCAATCGACTTAGCCCGAACGATCGATTCCAGATGCTCAAGATTCTCACCGGGGTCACCGGAGAGTTCCTCAATACAACTGGGCAATTCCTCGCCTTCGGTTTGTGCCACGTCAAAGACGTGGACGACCCGAAACCCGAAGATGCGTCGATCGCTGTCGGCTGCATCCTGCTTAGCGGATTCTTCCTTCTCTTTTGCTTTGCCGATCAGTGGTGCCAGGATCGCGATCCCTCGCTCCCCCTTCTTCACGAATCGGCCAAGCTTCTTCCAGTGACCGAAACCGGCCACCAGCGTCGCTTCGGGATTCTGTGCCGCAATCAGCATACAGTTCCCAAATGAATAGCGATGAAACCGGGAGAGCATCGTCAGATACTCGATCAATTTCTCGCTCTTACCAGCCTTGAGCAGGTCGACAAGTTCCGCCAGCGCGGACTCACTTTGCTGAACAACTTCTTCACGTTTCATAACTGAACTCCTCCTTTCTGCTGGAGCCGACTGTCTCCAGACGTAGAACAACGAACTTAGATGGGCCCGTCGGTGGCCAAGCGTTTGGCCACACGCAGCAGCAAGGTGGAGTCTTCGCTGAAAGCGAAGCAGCAGACGCCCTCGGCGTCGGACCTTGATTGCAGCGTGATACAATCGCCAGGTGCCGCCGACGGACGAAAAGAAATCATTCACCCAGGCGCTTTGATGGGCTTGGGTGATATGGAAAACCATGGTTTGCACGCCACTAGCCTCCATCAAGCGATCTGAGCAGACCGCTTGATGCAGGCCGTGGCCGCGTCTTCTACCCGAACCAACGATGAGAGAGGGGAGCGGGGGCGCGACAGCCTTTAGTAAGTGACGTTACCCAATCAATGCGCCGGCGCTGTTAAGCGGCCGGGTCACTGACATCTCCCAGAGTCGCAGTTCCTTCATCGGAGGGGACCGATGCGGAACTACTTCCACGATGACCGTTGCCATGCTCGTACACCCAGGTATGCGCCAAATCGGCGACCTTGGCGACCAGCGGCAAGTCATCGCGTCCAAACGAGGACGTTGAATGCCAACGATCCTCACTTCGATAGAGTCGAGCGATCGAAACGCTGTAACGGATCCCGTGCTCGCTTTCATTCTGCCAGATGGCAGCCTTAATGCGGCCCAAACGGATCTCGTGAATCGGTCGATTGTCATTTGCTGGAACATTCATAAAGCACCTTTTCCACTGTTAGTGTTAAGAACCTTGTGCGCGTCCCACTCTCCCTCTCGCTCAACCGACGCGTCTCGTCGGCTCAGCCATCGGGATAGCGGACCCGGCTGGTTGTGACAGTGTTATGATGCTGCGACATGAGGATGTCGCATGACGTCTGCAAATTCGCGTGGAGCCAACAATGTCCAATATTTCCGAGATTTTAGAGAAGTACAAAGATAGCCGATCCATGGAGTTTGCAATCTACAATGCCTTCTATCTGGCCGCGCGGCGGTTCGCGGAATCATTGATCAGCGAGGAATACCGTTTGGACATCGACGAGTCGGACATCGCAAATCACGCAATGAAGTCAACGCTTAGCGAGTTGGCCAAAGACAACCTCGACGCCACGTCATCGGACGACTTCAGGAAACTTTTGTTCACGATCGTTCGATATAAAGTGGCTGACCAGGTTCGATTTTTGGATCGAGCAAAACGAAAGCACGGTCCAATGGTCCCCTTGGAACCAAATCTGACGCCCGACAAGGCAGTATCGGATCCTTCCGTCAAGGCTGTGGTCAACGAACTCAGTTCGCACGCTGTCGTCAAGCTTTTGCAACGTCACATCGGGGAGGGTCTGAACCCGTTTCGCGTCTACATTGCAGCAATGGGAACCCTGTACGAAATGAAGGCCCCTGACATCGAATCAGCACTTATCAAGAATTTTCCAGGACAGAAGATCCCAGCTAAACGAACCATTGAACTCCAGAGTCAACGTGACCGCGAATATTTCAAAGCAGTTCTGAAAGAATCTCCAAGATCTGATGATGACTGATCCTCTCGAAGCACTTTACCAGTTTGAGGATGCATTTGCCGATGGCGTCGCGGCGATCGATTTTTGGCACAGGATGGAATCGCCGCTTCGAACCGTCCCTTTACTGGTCGATTTACTGCTGATTGAATGGGAAAAGAAACCCCCAGAGGCATGCTGCCTTTCTGAAGCCCTGGCCTTGATTCAGACATCAGGAGGAAGCC
>JARFQX010000100.1 GCA_029287555.1 Rubripirellula sp.
TTGAAGAGACGATTCGGCATCGGTGAAGAGCTCATCCGGGGCTATTTCCACCCCTACCTTTATCTGAACCGGGAGCTGATCGCAAAGAAGGGGCTCTCGCTCGGTGAGGTCGAGGAGGCGGTTGCCACCGAGCTCGTCAAGCTCGACGGAGTCGCACTGGCGGTCTCCAGCACGGCCATCGCGAGTGGGAGACTTCCTGACACTCCGTTGCTGCGATCGGTGTTGAACAACTACAACCCAAGACGCTCCGGCGAAATCTACGTCGTCTTCCGACCGAATTGGTTCATCAACGACTTCGACGGCCTCGCTGTGGCCGTGACACATGGGTCGCCCTGGCGTTATGACTCCTTCGTGCCGGTCATCTTCGCCGGAGCAGGTCTCGCGCCGCGAAGAGTCTTTCGCGAAGTGCACACCGTCGACGTGGCTCCTACCCTCGCCGCCGCGGTCGGTGCCAAGCCGCCCTCCGGAACCCGTGGCCAGGTTCTCGTCGAGGTCTTGGAGGAACCTTGACCGAAGATGTCCCGGGGCCAAGCATCATTCGATGTTGATCAGCCCGAAAGGGCAGCCCTGGTCAGACCGCACTTACACGATGAATCCACCAACAAAACTACAACAGCTCGGAGCTCTACCATGACAAAGTTACGAATCGGGCTCACCGCATTCTTAGCGATCTTTGTTGCTTTTCCGCCGACAACGGCGCGGGCCTTTGACCATCCGGGACATATGACGACCGCGGCCATTGCCTTCGCGGAAATCGAGCGGCAGCGGCCCGAATTGATTGACGTCATCGGGATGCTGTTCCTGGCCCATCCCGATCCCGCACCCTTCTGGGTCGCCGTGGGCGAAGCCAAGGGCAAGGAACGTATCCGGCGTATGTTCCTGGAAGCGGCACGCTGGCCGGACGATAGCAAATTCACGAACAATGATCGACTGACTTGGCATACGGCCCGTTGGGCTGTGCTCGCCAAAGACGCACCGCCCGAAGCAAAGGCTGCGGTTGCGGCGCGTAAGGGCAAACCCGTCGGCCAGGGCCTCGAAGCCCTGGCGCTCAACTACGGCATGATTTCGAACGCTGAATCCTCACCGACAGAGCGCGCTTTGGCGCTGTGCTGGCTGATGCACGTTGTCGGTGATCTCCACCAACCCATGCATGTGAGTGACCTCTATTCAAAGCAATTTCCGACCGGCAACAACGCCGGATCAATGGGGTACGTCATGGATCCGGTAACCAAGTCACCCATACCGTTGCACATTCTTTGGGATAGCGGTGTCCTTCGCGTTCCAACAGTGGAGGCGGTTGACCAGCACGTTCAGCAATTCATCAAGAAACATCCTCGTTCAAGTTTCCCCGAACTAGAGAATCACTCGATCGGCCAGGAAAACTTCTTTAAGGAATGGGCAAAGGAAAGTCACCAAGTTGCAGTCGATTGGGCCTTTGACGTGAAGATGGCCGTCGACCCAGACAAAAACCAGACTCAAGAAGAGCTGGTAAAGAAGATGGTGAATTTCATCCTCAACGGGGAGGCTCCGGTTAACGATGCGCCGGAATTGCCTGACGGGTACTTTGATAAATTGCAAATTACGACGGAACGACGCATTACCCTGGCTGGTTACCGGATCGCAGACCTGATTCTCTCGGCAGCAGAACAGATCGAAGCAGAACGAGAGTTCGTTGGAAGGTGAGTGAAGCAAAGAAATGGTCGCTACGGCCTCCCCCTGCACCATCCAACTCGGATGATAAACAACCCGTTTCCTCGAGAATGAACACCCCCAAAGAATTGAGATCAGAGATGAACAACCATGACGTAGCACCCATCGTAAAATCCACAACCCAATCAATATTTAGCAGGCTTGGAATCGCCCTATTCCTTGTCAGTTTGATCGTTGGATGGACACCGAATCCTTGCCACGCGCAAGAAGTTTTCCGCGGCGACGAGGGAAGCAAGCCTCACACCCATCTCCGATTCCAGAATGATCCGGACAATTTCCAGTTCGCCGTTATCGGCGATCGCACCGGCGGGCATCGGCCGGGTGTTTTCCCGGCGGCGGTCGATCTCCTGAACCTGTTGCGGCCCGAATTCGTGATGAGCGTCGGGGATTTCATCGAAGGGTATGTCGAGGGCGAGGACGAGGCCGAAGTCGTGAAAGCCCAATGGGCGGAAATTGACGAATTCGTCGAACCGCTCAAGATGCCCTTGTTCTTTGTGATGGGAAATCATGATGTGAATTTCGAACCGTCTGAGAAGGCGTGGTTCGAACGCTCGGATGCCAACCGAGGATACTCACACTTCGTTTACAAAGACGTGCTGTTCCTGATGCTGAGCACCGAAGACCCTCCGAAAAAAGACGTGGAAAAAGAGCTCTATGAAAAATACGACGCCATCAAATCCGGCAAGCTGAGTGATAAAGAGGAGGTTCTGAAGACCATCGTGGAGCTCGAGGCGTGGGCGGGGCAAGTCAACATCAGCGACACTCAGGTCGATTACTTCAAGAAAGTGCTCGCAGATCATTCCAACGTTCGCTGGACCATCGCTTTCATGCACACCCCCTGTTGGGAGCAAGAAGATCCTCGGAACTTCACCAAGATCGAAGCATTGTTGGCGGATCGGCCCTACACCGTGTTCGCCGGACACACCCATACCTACAAATACACGCGCCGCAAGGGACGCGATTACATCACCATGGGGATGACGGGAGCTGGCGTGCAACATACCGACTCGGTCGGCAATATGGATCACGTGGCCTGGGTCACAATGACCAAGGACGGTCCGGTCATCAGCAATCTGTTATTGAACGGCGTGCTCGATAAGCGGGGAGCCGTTCCAGCCTTGAAAGACTTTTTGGTTTACCGCCCCCGGCAAATCACTGAAACAGGCAAAAGTCTTGGAGTCAAATCCGTTCCAAACCTGCGTGATCTGGGCGGATACAAGACCCAAGACGGATACATGGTCGCAAGCGGACTTCTTTATCGCTCCAACCAGCTTCACAGCATCAGCGCGAGCGACATGCAGAAGCTTGCCGATCTCAATCTCAAGTATGTGTACGACCTGCGCACCTACGACGAGATGAGTTCACGGCCGGAAGAACTGCCGGAAGATGTCAGCCATGTATGGCTGGACGTGCTAGCCGATTCCCCTCAGGCAGGTCCCGCCATGCTTGAGAAGCTAATGACCGACGCAAAAGTCGCCAACGCAGAGCTGGGTGGGGGCAAAGCGGCGGAAGGCTTCGCAGCCTCCTATCGAGAGTTTGTCTCGCTGCCGAGCGCGAGGCACGAGTACCGCAAGCTCTTTCTCTCTCTTGCAGATCAGGACAAGCTGCCGGCGCTATTTCACTGTACAACCGGGAAGGATCGGACCGGATGGGCGGCGGCGGCGCTGCTGACCCTACTTGGCGTACCCCGCGATGCTGTTATGGAGGATTACCTGCGTAGCAACGACTACATCATTCCCATGTACCGAGAAGTCATTGATGGCGCCGTTGCTTCGGGAATTGAAGAGGAGATTCCCATGTCGATTCTGGGTGTGAAGAAGGAGTATCTCGAAGCCGCCTTCGACGAGATGGAGAAGAGTTACGGAACCATCGAAAAGTACTTTGCGGAGGGCCTGGGAATCGATGCCAAGCAACAGCAGGCATTGAAGGCTCTCTACTTGGCGAACTAGGTAGTCCGCTGCACGGGGGAAACGATCGTTCGCGGCAACTTATGCAGCGAGACAATTTTAAGCGCAGCTATCAACGAGCAGTAGGCGAAGATCAACAACCCGAGTCGGATCAGAAGTAGTCCAGCGGCTGCCCGGTTTGCCGGACGTCAAACAGCCTTGGGGCTGGGTGCATCGAGATCCAGCCTCCGGTTCCCGGCTCTACCAGAGGATCGACATCGCCGCCGCAAGGCTGTCGGAGTCAGCTCCGACCGGTACTTGCGTACGGATGCCGATATAGGCCAGCTTGATTCCGACTCGCTTCGAAAGAGGATACCCCAAGCTGGCTACCCAGCCGAGATTTTCTCTTTCGTCATTCTTGTCGATGCCGTTGAGCGTGGTCGTCGATCCGATCCCGTAGCCTAGCCCGGTTCCCGCCCATAGCCCCGGTCGAAACGTATAATTGAAGTACCCTTCTAGCGTATAGAAGGGGGCTTGCTCGAGATCATTGCCGCTGAAGAAATCATCGTTGTCGGTGAAGACCCACGTGGAAAAGGTGGACTCAAAGGACCACTTGTTTCGGTTATGCACCACGCCGAGTTGCGGCCGAAACGTGTAACGGTTGCTGCCCAGGTTGAGTAGTTTGTCGTTGATGTAGTGACCGGTGGGGATCTGGACGACCAACGCCAACCCCACGATTGTCTCCACGGGATTTGCCGCACGATATTGGGCGAATGCCTCCCCTGCCAGCGGCGGCGCCCCGATCACGTTCACCGCCAGTCGCAACGACATATCGGACCAGCCACTGCGACTTGTGCTCGCCGGAACTCCATCGAGCGTTCCTTTCCAACGGGCATGTTGATACGACTGCCAAACGTCGAACCGCGCCGACTTGCCCAGCAGCTCGAAGCTCCGCAAGTACTTCAGCGGGAACGTTTCCATTTCCAACTTGACATCGTTGAGCAACAGCACCGGATCAAAGGTGATATCAGCCGAAGTGTGCGCATAACCACCCCCGCCAAAGTTTGCACCGATCGGCAAATGACTCCAACGACGAGGCTCGAGTTCCTGCGATTTGGCGGGTGCCGCGAGCCCGCTGACGATCAGCAACATCACTGCCGGATTGCAAATGACGCAATGAAAGCAGCGAGTCTGAAAGATACTAGCAAGCGGCAGTCGGGTGAATGATCTCAAGGTAGAGCGTCTCCCCTTCTGCTTTCGGCGTTTCAGCGCGAAATCTTGAGTTTGGCTCAAGCGAACGATCGTCACGGCGCGGCCTATGCCCCCACAGTGGCTCGAATTATCATGTCTCTTAGAGGCTCATCTTTTCGGGTTTGCCCCGGGAGATTCACGGGCGGATCGTCGTTCACAACCAACGCAAGAGGGCAGCCCGGTGCTCGGCGCTTACTGGCAGTATCAGATTCCCTTGTGGGCGGTTTTTTTTCTGTTTCTGATTTTGTTGCTGATCCCGATGGAAGTCGGCTTTCGGTTGGGCAGCCGAGCGAGGAGGTTGCATCCGGACCCGGAAGGTGAGACGCGCGGGGACATCACTCTGAATGGAATGTTGACGCTGCTCGCTCTGATGCTCGCGTTTACGTATTCGTTTTGTGTGAGTCGCGCCGACCTTCGCAAGACCGCGATCATCACCGAAGTCAACACGATCGGAACGGCCTTCTTGCGGGCCGACCTATTGCCCGAGCCGGGCAGAACAGATGTTCGGCAACGACTGTACGAATATGCCAAATCGCGGTACGTCGAGCCAGGATCGATCACAACGTTGGAGGGAATGGAGAAGGTTGTTGCTCGCTCCGAGGAAATCCAGTCGACGATCTGGCCCGCAATCAAAACCGCAATCCGGCAAGACGGAGAGATCACCGCCCCAGAAAAGGCGCTGATCGTATCGGCCGTCAACGACCTTCTCGACTCCCACACGAGCCGGATGGCCGTCATCTACGATCGTCTGCCGACATCCGTCCTGATACTGCTGTTGTTGATCGCGGGGACGTCGCTGGCTGTGGGGGCATTTCATTCAAGTTTGAATGGCCATGCGATTCGCTGGCGGATGACGTTATTCGCCTGCATCGTCGCTTCCTTGATGTACCTCATTCTCGACTACGACATCATGATGCGAGGCTTGATACAGGTCGATCACCAAAGTCTGGCGCAGCTGATTCACGAAATGGAAGCGACGCTTCCGTAGTCAACGAGACCTGATGTGATGGCACAACTTAAGCCACAGACGGCGTTCCGATGCCACGGTCCGACGGCGCGCTGTACTCAATCGAAGGTCCAGCGACACTCATAGATACGATTCTCCTCTGGATTGACGACCGACCAACCGATCAACGATCCGTAGGGATGATCGATCTCGTACCGGCTGTTCATGACCTCAGGTCCATCACTTCTGTCGGACGGATAACTGACCAGGCTGTAAGTGCGGTACGGTCGATCTTCGGGAAAAAGTAACCAGACCGAGATCAGATCGGTCTTGCCATGCGTCAGGAATGGCGCTTTGACACTCTTGGGAAAGTCCCCGATCAATTCCAGCACGATCGTGACCGATTCCTCAACGGGCAACTGAGAGAGGTCGTATTCAAACTCGAATAGCGTGCGTTGCTGCCCCTGCACCTCAACCGGATCAGTGACTCGGCTGATCGTGCCTTGCAGACCTTCGTCGAGCTGCCTGAACTGCACATCTTCGATTTTGCTGGGAAACTGAAACGTGACGCGTCCATCGCCTTGGTAGGATTCGAGCAACTTCAACTTGATGCGGTCGCGGACATAGACACTCCCACGTCGATCTGAAGATTCTTCGTCAGGGTCCCAGCCGCGAAGATCATAAATCCGGCTGTGACTGAGTATCTCAATGCCTTCAAAATTGATCTCGGATGGCTCGGGCTTCTCTGCAATTTCCTCGGCTGCCCAGTCGATCAGCGGATCGCCCGCTGCGAGTTCGAGGATTTGGCGAATGTCCGGATTACCTTCCGAGATTGAGCGGATGATCTCCTCTTGTTCCTGTGACTTCCGATGTAGCTTGTAGTACTGAAAAGGCACGTAGAAAAAGAGTACGAAGCCCAACGCCAGATAGAGATAACTCGGCCAGTCCCGCCAGTTCAGCAGCGTCGACCACACGCGTCTGCGACTCGACTTGCGAAGCTCTCGAGACATTTGCGTGGGCGGCGCCGGGCCATGAGACTCAGATCCATCGGCATCCGATTTTGGCAGCGCATCGGGGATTGGGGCCCAGGGAGACAACTCGGGAATCTCACGTTCGCCAAGCAGTTCGTGTTTGCGACACAATTTGCGTGCCACTTCGTATCCGTGGCGTACCAGGCCATTGATTTCCAGATCCGAGAAACGATCAAGGTCCGTTCGTATCGACTGAACCTCCGCTTGCACCACCGGATGCTGTGCCGTTTCGTCGTCCGATACGTCCACCGGCTCCGTGATCGGCAGGAATTCAAATCCTTGCTCCTGGCCAAAATTTTCGCGTTCCAGTTGCCAGACACGATCCCAAAGAATGTCCGTCGCGCGGACCGACTGTCCCATCACGCCTAATGCTGCGTCACTGAGAATTTGAAACGGCTTC
>JARFQX010000121.1 GCA_029287555.1 Rubripirellula sp.
CGAATCGAGTTCCGGAAGCCGAAGGATGTCGGCGCGATCATCGGACTCGAGCTCGCCACCCGCGAGCACGCAGAGCAGATCACCGTCCTTGTCGTAGATCTTCAATTCATCTTGTTCGATGAACCAAACGGCTTGGTGATCGGCCGTGTAAAAGCGGCGTCCGCAAAAGAAATCGTCCCGGATTAAAATGGATTCCCTCAAGATGGTCGGCTCGGGGGATGGGTCTGAACCCGAGTCCGCTTGGGATACCGGCCCTTCGTTGGCAATCCACTGGAGTAGGCTTGAACGGACCTTCGCCAATCGCTGGGAGTTCGTCATTCGATGGGTCAACGCGAAATGCGATATGATGTTGCGGTTGCGCCAGAGCGCCGTGACCGGACAGCCGAATGCGGGGTTCGGGTGCCGCGGGAACGTGGCGCGGCTTGCCCGGCTAGCTTGCCGGAAAGCTCTTGCCCTGGCACTCTATTTCGGTTCCTCTGGCTGGTTGCTTTCGGTCGGCTTCGAATTGTTGATACCTTGTCCCTAACTCTCCCATTTTGACGGATGGGTTGGGTGCTTCCGGCTCGCTGGTGTTGCGAGTTGGAGCAGGCCATCCTTGTGACGAACATGCGGGTACTGCTTAGCGAATCGGAGTTAACCAGTGGCGTCGAGCGGCTGGCGACGGAGATCGATGCCTTTTACGGGAATCGTTCCATCACCGTGATCGCGATCATGACAGGCAGCCTCGTGTTGTTTGCCGATTTGATTCGACGGCTATCGATGCCGCAGCGGGTCGGGGTGATTCAAGCTTCGAGTTATCGAGGAGGGACCACTTCGGGAGAGCTCAAGATTGACGCGGGAATGATGATCGATGTCGCCGATCGAGACGTCCTGCTGGTGGACGATATTTTTGACACCGGAAAGACGCTCGACCGGATCCGTGACGAGATGCATCAGCTCGGGGCGAGGACGGTCAAGACCGCCGTGCTACTGCGCAAACGCCGGTCCCACCTGGTGGATGTCCGTCCCGATTTTGTGGCCTTTGAAATCCCGGATGAGTTTGTTGTCGGTTACGGTCTGGATTACCTGGACATGTACCGCAACCTCCCCTATCTCGCTGTGTTGGAGCCTGAGGAGATCAAGGCGACCGCAGCCCAAGTGCAGACGTGAATCGTAAGCCCCGTGTTCTGATGATTGGACGGCGCTATTGGCCGCATGGTTCGATTGATTCGGCCAGCGTCCTCGTCCAAACCGCTTGCGCGATGCATCGCCGAGGCGTGCACGTGGAGGTGTTGACGCCTCGATATGCCTCGTCGTGGCCCGAGTCGATCATGGTTCGAGAGGTGCCCGTGCATCGAGCCGTCTCGGCACCGCGCAGCGAGTGGGGCATGGGAAAGTACATGCGGGGATTGACCGCGTGGCTTCAGCAGCACGCCGCGTCGTTCGATGTCGTGTACGTCGACTCGATGCGTGAGGAAGCATTGGTCGCGGTCGACACCGCCAAGCAGATGGGCATCCCGACGATGGTGCGGTGTCGTGGCTGGGGGCGATTCAACGATTGTCAGTGGTGGCAAACAAGTCGACTCGCCCGACGCTGCGGAGCGATGACGCGTGGTGCGGATATCGTGGTTGCCAACAGTGCGGCGGTTGAACGGACATTGTTGATGGAGGGATTTGAGCCGGAACGAATCGAGCGAATCGTTCAGGGATTTGCAGCGTCGCCCGGACGGACTGCAATCCGTCGCCATGCTGCCAGGCAGGCTCTGGCCAGCGCCAATGCAGATCTTGTCACCGAATCGGATACCCCGGTGGTGCTCTGTCATGCGACGATGTCGCGAGATCAGGGAGCCGATTTGCTGGTCCGCACGGCTCGACCTCTCCTGATCCGCTACCCCAATCTGCGAATCTGGTTCGCCGGTGATGGGCCCTCTCGTGATTCGATGTATCAACGCCTGCGGTCCGATGGCGTTCGAGCCTCGATTGCGATGCCGGGTTCTTTTGCCGATGCGGAGGATCTTTTCGCGGCCGCGGATTTATACGTGCAGTGCGACGACGAAGGTCTGGAGTACTTCTTGCCGACCGCGGTCGCGTCGGGGTTACCAATCGTCGCCGTCGAGAACGTCTCGATCCGGTCCTTGTTGGACGCTGAATCCGCTTCGGATCCGGTCCGGTCCGCACAGGAATTGGAGCCCGACCATCGGTTGGTTTCTTCCTGCGGCCGTCCCAGTGACCGGCTGGAGTGGTGCTCGACCGCCACTCCGAAAGAGTTGCGACTCGCCGTATCGCGCGTGCTGGAAGGGATGCCCGCAGCGACCGGTCGGGCAGCCGAGCTGCGGCGGATGTTGCTGCGTTCTCGCCCGCTCAGCCGAACCACCGATGCCTATTTGGGCTGTGTGGAGCGACTGTCGCACAAGGCACCACGAGACGGTCGGGCTCCACAGGCCGAGGCGGTTTCATGACCACGCGTGTCGTCCACGTGATCCCCACGATGGATTTAGGGGGTGCGGAGAAGCAACTCTGCCTGCTGGCCGAGAATCTCCCTCGCGATCGATTCGACGTGCACGTGATGCTGCTCACGCGCGACGGTCCGAGAAGCCGGCGCCTGCGCCGTGCTGGGATTCCCGTGACGTTGATTGGCAAGCGATTCAAGGTGGATCCTTCCGCGCTGTTTCGGCTGCGCAAAGAGCTGGTCCGTTTGAAACCGGAGATCGTTCACACTTGGATATTCGCGGCCAACAGCTTCGGTCGAGCCGCCGCACGCCTGGCGAAGGTGCCGCGGATCTTCGCCAGCGAGCGTTGTGTGGACCCGTGGAAGACAGAGGCCCATTTCTTGATCGACCGGCGGTTGGCCCGATTCACCGAAGCAATCACAACGAACAGTACCGGTGTGAGAGATTTCTACGCGGCCCACGGAATCGATCCGAACCTGTTCCGGATCATACCCAATGGCATTGAGTCGCAGGATGTGTCATCAAGCGCGGTACCGGTGATCGACCGCGAAGAGGCGCGTCGCCGCCTCGAAGTGCCCGATGGCCACAAGTTGATTTTGGCGGTCGGAAGACTGTGGCCCCAGAAACGCTACCGCGACTTGATTTGGTCCGCTGAGTTGATGGCGACACTTCGCGAGAACATCACGCTCGTGATCATCGGAGATGGACCACAGCGGGGCGAGTTGCTCCGTTTTCGAGATGCGGTCACGTTTCCCGATCGCGTGCGGTTTGTCGGGGATCGAAACGATGTGATCCAACTGTTGCCCCACGCCGATCTCTTTTGGATCGGCAGCGAATTCGAAGGCCAAAGTAATTCGTTGATTGAAGCGATGCAGGCTGGATTAGCGGTCGTCGCGTCCGATATTCCCGGTAATCGGGATCTCATCAGGCATGACGAAACAGGGCGGCTCGTTCAGCTTGGAGATACCGCGGACTTTGCGCGACAGTCGCTCTTTCTTTTGGACCATCCCGAGGAACGGTCGCGGATGGGTGAGGCGGCCAAGCGGCGGATCGCAGCCGATTTCACTGTCGGAGCCATGGTGGATCGCTACGCCGCGCTCTATCTCGGGAGCTGACCCCCTCGTTACGGCAGTTCGTCCGGCCCGTTGCAGGCAGTTTCCCCGCCCCATGTGCGCCGCCTCATTTGCCCCAGTCCAGACCCGCTCAGGCAAGGTGCACCTCCCCCCAAATGTTGCTTCCGAGTCGGGATCGGCGGGGGTTGGCGGACGCTGAATTTGACCAACGGAGGAGACGACAAGATGGTTTTCCCCCCAGGCTACGGTGAATCAGCCGAAAGAACAAGAATCTACTTGAATTCTGATAAAACGTTCCGCTCGTAACGGTCAGGGTATGGGAGGCCCTTTGAATTTCCTGACAAACGATTGTTTTCACTTAAAACCAAGTTGAGTGGAAAGCCAGGACGGATAGGATCGGAACCGTGACGGCGAATAGGTGGTCTCCAGATGAGGCTAGCTTGAGGTTCGAGCCCAGCCTTGGCCGTCCAAGACCACCCTCCGCATCCTGCTTGAGGTTAGGACATGGACACGAGCGACACCAGCCGACGAGCCGTCGAAGAAGTCGACCTGCTGTTGGCCAACGCGCGC
>JARFQX010000137.1 GCA_029287555.1 Rubripirellula sp.
ATGCGTTCCTCGGACATCTTGATGGACCGGGTTTGGCAGTTGGAGCAGGATCACTTTCGCAACGCGAAAGGAGTCGTCTTCTCTCCGATCACCCGTCGGGTCACACTCGAACAGGACTCGACGGCGCCTCATCCCGAGGTGCAGCAGCAGGTCAGCCACATTCGTACGGACATGGATCGGTTCAGCGATCGAGAAATTAGCGGGCTGCTGCGACACGGGTACTGCGTATCCAGGCAATCATGGATGGAGGCATCGCAAGCTGCCGAGAATCCCGGTAGCAATCAGCCGCCTTGGGATCCAACTCCGCTCGCCGCCATTCGAGAGTCGCACGTACCACCGCCGGTCGGCAAACGCGGCGGACCACCCGCTTTCTCAACGGTCGAGGCGCGCAAACTGCAGAGTTCTTCACGACGCCGATTCATCAGTCTGGTCGCTGCGCCCCGAGATTGGGTGACTTACCTCTACATCCCATTGCTCCTGGTCGTGTTCGGTCTTATTCCGTGGAAGGTTTGGACGTCCTACCAACACGTGCAGATCAACGCCATGCTTTCGAGCGCGATCACCCAATCACGACGGGACTACAATCAGTTGTTGTCCCTGCTGGAATACGGTCCTATCGAACCATGGGAGCCCGTTGAGTTCGTGGAAGCCGACGAGCCGAGAGCTTTGTTTGCCGAACAGGGACTCGATCTGATCTCCGACGCCAGGATTGTCGATCTGCGAAACTGGAAGACGCAAGGCAATGGCAACAGCCCTGACGTAGCCCAGGTATACGTGTGTCGACATGTTTCGGTCCGTAAGATTGCGGAATCGGATGAGCCTACCGCGCTGCGTCTGCAATCACTTTGGAACTCCGATGACGTGATGGTCCGCTGCCAGAACAGCGAATTGAATCCGGTTGTCCGCCGCTGCCCTCGGTCTTCCGACGACAAGCAGGAACTGTACATTTGGGAGGTGGAACTCGACTTCAGTCAATTTGCGGTTGGCGACACGATCCACTTCGTGGTCGAGACCCTCGTCTTGGGCAACTCCCATGAGCCAAGATTCAATGAGAAGGAATGGTGGCGTTACGAGGTCGATGCGAATCCCGAACTCGCTGCCGCCTGGATCCTGCTTCCCAGCAAGAACCGCTATGGCGACTTCCATCTCGTCAAATACGAACAGGGAGATGAAGATCACGCGACACTGATTGAGCCGACTCGGAAGTCAATCATTCAGCACGGAACGATTCTCAACTGGGCGGTAATCAATCCCGAGCCCGATGTCACCTATTCATGCCGTTGGAAGCTTGAACTGTGACCGAGGAAAATCGTGAGGTCGGACTTCGGCGATCTGCAGGAGGTCTTTGAAAATGCCGTCGATCGGCCTAAGCTTCTTGTTCGTCTCTGAAAAGCAATCTCTGTTCACACACCTTGTAAGGCCATGAAGTCCTCCAAAGTTGAAGCTGCGATCAACCAACAGATTAACGAAGAACTTGCTTCGGCCCACACTTACCTGGCAATGGCCGGCGTGGCCGATCGACTCGGCTTGCCCGGGTTTTGCAACTGGTTCAAGATGCAATACAGGGAAGAGCTCGCACACGCCGACAAGTTCTTCAACTTCCTGCTCGAGCGGGACGGTGAGGTTCAATTGGCAGCCATTCCCAAGCCGGAAGTCAAAAATCCGACGCCTTTGGGTTTGTTCGAGGACGCACTAGCCCATGAGCAGCACGTTTCGGAGTGCATTTTCAAACTGAAAGATCTTGCGCGAGCCGAATCGGATCATGCCACGGATGTCTTTCTCGAGTGGTTTATTACCGAGCAGGTAGAAGAAGAGGCCAACACCCGTGCCGTGATCGACCAGCTAAGAATGGTTGAAGGCAACAAGAACGGCCTGTTCCTGATCGACCGAGAACTCGCTGGCCGACAACCCGAATCTGGCGAGTAGCCCCGCGTCAAAAGCTTCCCAATTCATGGGGGCGGGACCGCTCAAAATCGAATCTTGCACGCCGGCGAGCGGTGCTCAGCATGAGCGCCACTGAGAACCGTCGACGCGTAGGAAGCGTCAACCGTCATCTGTTCCGCCGAAGCTACACGCTTTGAGATATCGGACCCGGCAAATTCGCCAAACTGCAAGTCAGCCATCGATGTAGTGCTGACCGTACTTGCAGGTGATGCGGCAGCACCAAAATTCTCGATGCTCGACTTCTGTGCCGCCACCTAGTGTTATCCGATGCCTTGAAAGGAGTGCCTTGAAAGAAGTATTCAGTCGGCCAAGAAATCGGCGTTGGACTGCACGAGTGTGCGGTCGTTTCGTAGACGTTGCCGGGTCGGTCGGTTTTCATTGTCGCGAACTAGTACCATCACACGGTACCCCTCGTACGCGATCCGCATGTTTTGACGCAGGAAAGCCGAGACTTCCCGGTTGTTTTGTTTGGCATGTCGCGAAGGCACCAGCACGTACCAGATCCGCTGCTGCTTGGCGAACAGGTCTTCCCATTCGCGACGCGATGAAATCATCACCGTGCCGGCAATACGATGCAGTGGCACCTGCCGCCTGTCATCAAGCACTGCTTGGTAATCAAACACACTTTGTGGCCAGTAGTCCGTCGCGCCTTCGCCGAGGAAATGGTCAATGACGTGCGGATTGCTGGCCAAAACCGTATCCTCGCTTTCTAGATGTTGTTGTAGAAAGGCCGCGGCTCCCGATAGGTCTGAGAACCTCAAATCGCGCAGCGAGTACCCGTGTATATGGACATGTCGTAATTCGGTAAGTTGAAAAAACATCCCGCTGGCGGTCAGCACCACGGCTGCGCCAGTGCAGACGGCAACAAATCTTGGATAGGCGTGCTCACCTCGGCCCACCTGCCGCGGTTGGAGTGCTCGAATCAGGCTGCGGCAGAAGGCAAAAAGTGATGCACTGAACAGCAGGATTCCGAAAGGCATCAGATGAAAGCTGTAACGCCAGGTGTAGACCGGTAACAGTAATGCTTGAAGGAAGGCGGTCGTCAAGAGCACCAGTAGAACGAACCTGACGCTACGGCGCAGGGGATGGCCAGTTGCCAGCAGACAGCCTCCAATCACGCCCAGGAGCGGAAACAAGGCGTCCCGGTTCCACGCCGATTCCCAAATGCAGTATGTGATATCGAAGTCCGAGAGCTTCCACATCGACCGGAATGACAGGTTACTGATGCCCGACCCGTAAGTTAGGAATTGAACCAAGTGCAGCGAACGGAGGTTAATGTGCAGAATCACAATGCAACCCACCGCCGCCACCGCCAACCAGACATGGCCGTCGCGCAGGACCGGGTACATCGACTTTCGTCTTGCCCAGCAACAGGCCACGATCATGCCGATCGCGATTAGGGCGGAGCCCTGCCACGTGAAATACATCGCCAAGAAGGCAGCGGCCGTG
>JARFQX010000143.1 GCA_029287555.1 Rubripirellula sp.
CTATTTTCGAGATGATGCCAACACCTGGCTGATGCAATCCGACGGAAGCTACCGTCGGGTCGAGCCCAAGGACGAGCCTTTCCGAGCCCAGCTCCATCTTTACCAGCGGGCCTGCGACGCGATGCGCGACGTCAAGCAGAACCGTTTGTCGCGTTTTGAACCCCACGTTCCCCAAAAAGATTGACGTGCCCCGAGCGAGTTCGCGACATCAGCCAGCAACCGAGCGGGCGGGAAAAAAAGCACGAGATGGACGCCGGGCACGAGCCTCGCATCCCGACGGGCATGTCGTACCAGTCTGCTGAGCACTTTCAACGGACTGGCGGAAGCGCAGATGGGCGTGCAATCTTTTCAACGTTGCCGGCTTCAGGAAGGGCCGCTCGAGCGTGACGGCGTAGTATTTGCCGGACCCATCCGCTCAACCCGACCGGATCAGACCGCATCGACGGGAACCCTGTCGGTGACGAGTCACCGCCCGGCGACTCATCTGAATCGAGCGCCAACCATGTCTTTCCAACGAGCGCAAGCGAGGTGGGATAAACCACCGCATCGACAAGGATGATGTTCTCTTGGGTCGTGGAGGCAACCGAGCGACGCGGCCGAAACAACGCCCCTACGCCCGGAATATCCTCAAGCAGTGGGATTCCCTTGCCCTGCTCGTCCGAATTCAAATTCACTCGAAACCGACTGACTTCCTGCCACTCCATGCTCGGAATCTGAACATCCGCTTCGATCAGATGCCGTTTTACACCGGCAGGAATGCTTGATGGCCCGTCGCTCTCACGCTCCGGCGTGTGCGCATAGACCAGATGAAAGGCAACGCTGCAGCCATCGGGTTGTATGACCGGAGTCACCGAGATGTCATCGCCAACGGTGACGCTGGTGCGCTGTGACGATTCAACGATTTCGCCAAGGTGCTGACCAGGGGTCGGTGCCAAGCCCGTCGCCGCCAACCAGGGAGATGCTCCAGGTGCGACGGCACTGCTGGCGGCCTGAAGACTTGCCGACTGAGACAACGTTTGCGCTTCCTGAGCCAATCCGTAAGCGACCTGCAAGCCTTCCTGGAGCAAAACAGGACGGACCGCGCGATCCAATGCTGCAACTTGGCTAGGGCTGACCCTCGCGAGCATTCGATCATTGGTGCGAATGGTGGTCGTCTGAATCTGCCCCATTTGCACATTCAAGCGCCCAGACCCTTGCCGCAGGTCTTCCAGGACCGGCTTGCAGAACTGGCGACGAAGGTCGTCTTCAAATGCCGTGGCCAGCCGTTTCAATTGTCCATCCAACGCCGCGACTTCCGCGCGCACAATCTCTCGCAAATCCAGGAGACGGGAGGCATGCTGATCGATTACGTGATCGGCAAGCCTGTCAAACGAGCCAGCATCCATCAGTTCGCCTGAGCCAGGTTGAAGTCTGACCACCGATGGACGGTTGGAGGAGATCATTGTCAGTAGAAGTCGGTCATTTCTCATCTCAGCCAGAGCGGCCTCCGCTTGACGAAGAGCCAAGGCGGCGCGTTGAAATCGTGTGGTCGCGATCTGAATGGCGTTGGCGGCATCAGGCTGATCACCAAAGGACTCAAAGTAGGACATCGTTTGAGTGAAACTTAGATCCAGTTGGCTCGTCGCCATCTGGTTGTCTACATCTTCTTCTCCAACATTCGATCCCGAGAAGCGTAAGAGGAACGTTGATCCCCGAGCCTCTTGCCTTTGTACTGCAGTGATCGCTTGTTCATACTGCTGATGCAACCTCGGCAGTTCCTCGGCAGCGAGACGCTGGAACTCCTGCAGGATCTCTCGTCGCGGTTTCTGGGTTGTCAAACCTGCCAGGAAGAGCGTCGTGACAATGTCGCGTGAGTCAAGTAGCGCAATCGACAGCGGCGCGTGCTGCCCGTTGAGCTTTCGATAGTTTCGGATACATGGCCCGTAGAAGAAGGCTTCTTCGAAGCGGTCCGGGTCGGACGCCTGGTAGCGTGCCGCTACGGTGTTCAACGCGGTCCGATACAGCACTTGCGATGTCTGGATCATCTGACGCATGTGGCCTAAAGATCGATCGAGGTTCCCCCGAACGCCTTCGAGACCGGAGTTTTCTGACCCGCTAAATTGAAGGACGTGGATGCCAATTTTGACTTGCCCGATGGGTTGGTCGAGTTCGTGGACCATCTCCGCGATCGCATTGACGCCTTCTAGTGGACCTCGCAAGTGCAAACGGCCTTCACCGATGACCGCGATCTGTACCTGGTCTTCCGCGTTCGGTGAATCGCTCGCCTGGGAAACGATCGGCGTCCGCGAGGAATCACTCTGCGATTCGCTCAGAAACGCCTGAGCCCGGGCCGCCTGTTCCTGACCATCCAGTCGTGCGATCTCGCGCTCCAGCTTGGCAAGATTCTCGTCAATCAACGGAGGGGAAGGCGCGGCGAGGCCCGTCAACGCCAACGGATCAGGGGTGCAATGACTCTTGTTGCAGTTTCGACGCTGGACCGCCGATCACGCCCGGGCTCCGTCCTATCCTGAGCCATTGCTCTGGCTGTCCAGCTTCCAGCAATCACTAGCGATACAGCAATCGACATCCACCTCAGCGCGGGTCGGGGACGTCGATTCCTCCTGCTAGGATAAGCCTGTTCTGCTGGCACCACGATAGTCCGAGACGTCTTCCAAGATCGGGCGAACGGATGAATTTGGGTCTTCTATAAGAAGATGGGACGGCAGAGAAATACCG
>JARFQX010000154.1 GCA_029287555.1 Rubripirellula sp.
ATCGTGGCCCATCGAAACGAGTCGTTCACACAGGTAGGAGCCTAGGAAGCCGGCACCACCGGTCACAAGGATTCTGCTGATCATCCGCTAACGACCTTCCATTTCGCTAAGAGTGGGCGTCAAGACTTGGTTGTCGATCAAACGGGTCGACCCAACCCGAGCGGCGATCAAGGCAACGGCTGGTCGATCAAGACTGTCCAGCGGCTCAAGCGTTTCCGCGTCGACTACCACCGCGTAATCGACCTGATCGACTCCGTTCGTCCCGGCATTCGGATCACTCTTCGCCGATTCTTCTTGGTCCTCACCGGATAAACCGTTCAGGCATCGTTGCATGATCTGTTGCAGGGCTTCCACCTCACGCTGGCCATCGCCGACCGCCCGCTCGGCCGCCCGCAACGCTTCGGATAATCGAAGTGCACGGCAGCGTTCAGAATCGCTCAGGTACCGATTGCGGCTGCTCATGGCCAGACCATCCGATTCGCGAACGATGTCGCCGTCGACGATTTCAATGCCAACGTTCAGGTCGCGAGCCATCGCCTCGATCACCTTCCACTGCTGGTAGTCCTTGCGGCCAAAGACGGCGCGATCGCAAGGCATGCACTGGAACAATTTCATCACAACCGTGACGACACCGCGGAAGTGATCCGGGCGAAATTGTCCCTCAAGCGTCCTGGAAATCGCCGGCGGATCGATCATCGTACTGAAGCCGTCCGGGTACATGACGTCGCGACTCGGTGCGAAGATGGCTACGACCCCCTCTTTGCGAAGCAAGTCGCTATCTCGCTCCATCATTCGCGGGTATTGCTCCAGATCCTCACCCGGACCGAATTGGGTCGGATTGACAAAGATCGTCGCAATTGTCGCATCGCACAATTCGCGACTGATCCGCACCAGCGACAAATGGCCCTCGTGCAACGCCCCCATCGTCGGCACCAATCCGACAGACTTTCCCTCGCGGCGCAGCGACCAGACGAAATCCCTGGCGACATCAGGCGAATGGATCACTTCCATGACATGGTCTCTGGTTGGGAACGTTGATTCCGACTTGCGATCCACCCGATCGCGGCCCATCGCTAAATGGTCGACGTAGCTTCCTGAAGCACGTGTTCACTGACGTAGATTGGCAGCGGTGGGGTGAAGGTCACCGCGACGGCGATCGCATCGCTGGGGCGTGAGTCCACCTCAATCAACTCGCCCTCCGCATTGCGAAGACGCAGTTTCGCGAAATAGGTGCTGTGGCTCAGCTCACTGATGATCACGCTCTCAACCGTTGCACCGAGAGAACGCGCCACACCCACAACCAAATCGTGGGTAAGCGGACGCTGCGGTTCGTAATCGTCTTCAACGCGGCGTTTAATACTCGTGGCTTCAAAGATGCCAATCAGAATCGGGAACTCGCGATTCCCGTCGACTTCCTGAAGATAGATAACCTGGTTTTCGGTAAGCTCGGAGACGATGATCCGAGCGAGTCGCATCTTGACGGGCATGAATCCAGACAAAGCTGACAGAGGAATCGACGGAGCGGCCCTTCATGGGCCGGGAAACTCAAGCGGGTGACGCTGGTCCATTATATCGTGCGCCCAGCTCCATGTTCGCCTCGGTCAGTCGGACTGCCCACCCCCGAGGCAGTAAAAATGGGGCCTCCGCCTTACGATTCAAGCCGGAAGATCGTCGTCGCCAATGGTGGCAGGCACACCGAAATGCTGTCCTTCCGCCCGTGGTGCCCCTCGCCCAGCGTGTTGGCCCCGGGATAGTTGCCGACGTTCGTCCCCCCATAAGCGGACGAGTCGCTATTGAAGATCTCGCGCCAGAAACCGGATTGAGGAACGCCCAACTGATAGCCATGCCGGACCACCGGCGTGAAATTGCAGCAAACCAAGATCGGAGCTTCCCCTTCCATCCCCTTGCGGAGATAGATCAGCGAACTGTCCTGGGCGTTCATGCAATCGACCCACTCAAAACCCTCGCCGGAAAAATCAAACTGATGCAAAGCGGGGTTCTCCATCACCAATTTGTTCAAATCGGAAACCAGTTGCTGGACGCCGCGATGGGTTTCAAAGTCCAGCAGTTCCCACTGCGGTCCGTCGTCATGGTTCCACTCGTTCCACTGGGCCAGTTCGTTCCCCATGAACAACAGCTTCTTGCCCGGATGCGTCCACATGTACGAGTAGAGCAGGCGGAGGTTCGCAAATTTTTGCCACATGTCGCCCGGCATCTGGCTCAACAGCGCCCCTTTGCCGTGGACCACTTCATCGTGCGAAAGGGGCAGCATGAAGTTCTCGGTAAAGGCGTAGATCAGACTGAACGTCAGATCGTTTTGGTGATGGCTGCGGTAAACCGGTTCCTTGTGCATGTAGTCGAGCGTGTCATTCATCCAACCCATGTTCCACTTGTAAGTGAAACCTAGGCCGCCGTCGTAGGTTGGGCGTGAAACACCAGGCCACGCTGTCGACTCCTCCGCCGCGGTGACCACACCCGGATATTGCTCATGCACGGCAACATTGAAATCGCGAAGAAAGTCAATCGCCTCCAGGTTCTCGCGGCCTCCGTATTGATTTGGAATCCACTGATGATCTTCGCGGCTGTAGTCCAGGTAGAGCATCGAGGCCACCGCATCGACGCGAAGCCCATCGATGTGGTACTTGTCCAACCAGAACAGAGCATTGGCGACGAGGAAATTCTTCACCTCGTTGCGGCCGTAATTGAAAATCAAGGTGCCCCAATCGGGATGCTCACCTTGCCGCGAATCGGCGTGTTCGTACAGAGCCGAACCGTCGAAGCGAGCCAGCCCGTGCGCATCTTTGGGGAAGTGCGCGGGAACCCAATCGATGATCACGCCGATCCCCTGCTGGTGCAGGTAGTTGACGAAGAACATGAAGTCCTGGGGCGACCCGTGCCGGGCCGTCGGAGCGTAATAGCCGACCGCTTGATAGCCCCAGGAACCGGTAAAAGGGTGTTCATTGATGGGCATCAACTCCACGTGCGTGAAATTCATGCGGTGACAGTAATCGGCGAGACGGCGCGCCAAGTCTCGATAGTCAAGCCAACCGTGGGTGCGCCCCGGTCCTTTCTGCCAACTCCCCAGATGGACCTCGTAGACGTTCATCGGGGCGTGCATCGGATTCCAGTCTCGACGACGGCCGAGCCATTCGTCGTCGCTCCATTGAAACAGATCGAGATCGGAAACGATCGAAGCGGTCAATGGTGGCAATTCCGCAGCGAAGCCGAGCGGATCCGCTTTGTCCACCCATTCGCCATGCTGATTGAGAATCCGGAACTTGTATTTGTCGCCAGCCTTTGCGCCGGGAACAAATAATTCCCAAATCCCAAGATGCTCCATCACGCGAGCGGTGTGTTGTCGACCATCCCAGCCGTTGAAGTCGCCCACCACCTGGACACTGCGGGCGTTCGGAGCCCAGACCGCGAAATTCACCCCCGGCGTTTCGTCAACGGTCCGTAACTGCGCCCCGAGCCGCTCGTAGAGCTGGTAATGCCTCCCTTCACCCACCAGGTATCGGTCAAGATCACTGAAGATCGAAGGGACTGCGTAGGGATCAAGCACGTCAATGGTTTCGCCGGTTTTCTTGGTCATTTGGATGCGGTATCTCGATTCGGCCTTGGATGCTTCTCTTGCATCTTGTTCCGATCTGCCACTCGCGTCGACCTCCCCATCGCAGATCGCCTCGAAAAAACCTGCGGGATGAATCCGGCGCATCGGGCGTTTCGTTCCGCTTGCCCCCTGAATGAT
This sequence comes from Rubripirellula sp., assembly GCA_029287555.1. GTDB lineage: Bacteria > Planctomycetota > Planctomycetia > Pirellulales > Pirellulaceae > Rubripirellula. The sequence goes on from JARFQX010000154.1 coordinate 3,749, forward strand.
CCACGCCGCTTGGGCGTCGGGCAGGTAGCTGCGCACGGCAACCGCCGATTGCCCGCGGTAGTCAACGCGGTGGGGCCCCAACACGCTCGTCGGGTTCTCGAGTGTTCCGTCAACGAGTTGGCCGATGTTGGACAGCGAAACTTGAGTATGCATGGGGATTCCGCGAAGCGACAGAGTGAAATACGAACGGGAACGGAGTGAAATACGAACGGGGACCGGATCCAACCCTGACGCGGCTCCGATCGGATCGGCGAGCGATTAAGCCGATTCCAGCAGGTCCGCCGCGGTGAAACGGTGACGGGCCGCGCTTCGCTCGCAGCTGGCGGCGTCGCTGAGAAGCCAACGCCGCAGCCGATCTTGAGGAGCCCGCCGGCTGCTCGGAGCCGAAACTCCGGAGTGAGGCGAGTCAATCCGGTTCCAACCTTGCGTCGGACCCTCCGGACGGCTCGCTCGTTCGAGCCCGGGACTTGTCCCTGGCTCCCTTCCGCCGCTGACCAGCCGAGTCGAAATCAGACAGGCTTGGACCCGATGGATTTGCAGTGCGCGATCAATTCGCCGCCACAAGTCGGCATGCTGGACATCGATCCGACGGCCGAAATGCTCCCACACGAATTGGTTCTCTCGCCAACGGGGAAGCGATTCCGAAAGTGAGCGAATCAAGTAGCGGTTGTTGCTCAACAGCATCACCGATGCGGGACCGTCAATCGACTCGAGTCCGCGCACGGCGGCCAACAGCGTCAGCCGGTTCAAGTCACCGATGTCGCTGTCCTCAGCCGAGAACACCGGTTCGCCATCGGCCGTCTCGAGGGAGAAGGACCACGAGCCTTCGCAAATCGACACGGAGCGGGCATGACAAACCAACAGGTAGTCGCAAGCGGCTTGCGGATTGTTGGACGAAGTTTCGCCGCTGCAGGCGGCTGTCTGGGAGGTCAAAGGGATCACGGCGGTAGCAATCGCTCATCAGTGGACATGGCGACGCTCGAGACAACCAGTCTCGGCGCCGCTCGCTTCGGGGAGAGGCTCGATCCTTCGATCAAGTGCCTCGAAGCCGCAACGCTCGCGCAGACTTCTCGACACACCACTTTCCCTCGGCAATCTCCAGTCGTCCGCCAAACTCTGACTAACCAAGATTGTCAGCCGCGTTTACCTTTGGCCGATACGAGTCGCACACCCCGCAAGATCGACACGCGTTTGACGTGACGGCGGCGGCCCGAGCGGAAACGTGCCCGTCTCGACCTCCCGC
>JARFQX010000200.1 GCA_029287555.1 Rubripirellula sp.
TTCCTTCACGTCGTGGGTCTGCTTCAGCTTGGTGATCAATGTTTCCCCGACGTCGTAGCCGATTTGAAGATTCTCGGCGATGTCTTTAAGCAACTGGTAAGTTTCGTCTTCCTCTTCGAAACGATACTTGGCCTGATCTCGGGCCAACTCCAACTGGCTCTTGCCTGCTTCATCAGTGCCGGTGTAATTGTCGAGTGCATCCTGCGACTTGGCCAATTCCTCTTTCGCGGCCTCCAACACGGGGACGTGCGAGTCAAACAGCTCGCGGGCGAGAACTTCGGCTTCCTTCAGGGCGAAGCGGAAATCGATGTAACCCTCCATGATCGCTTCTTCCCGTTTGAGCTGATCCTTGGTGTCCTTGGCGACGTCGCTGTAAACATCGACGATCTGCTCAAAGCGATCACTGGGCGTCCCGCGTCGGATCTTCATCCACCAGTTCGAAACTTTCTCGGTGCCGCTGATCTTTCCGTCGTCGAGCTGCGAAATCAATCGCTTGCTGTCTTCACGAACTGAATCGAACATCTGGGTGATGTCCATGTAGCGATTGCCGATATTGACTCCCTCGACGTTCTCACGAACCAAAGCGTTAAACGCGCTCATGTGCTGGATGACATCCGCAATCGCCAACACTTTGGCTTCATCCAGGTGCTTGACGCTCTCGAGCAACGAGATCAGCTCTTGGGGAGCGGATTGTCCACTATCGACGCCGAACTTCTTCAGCACGTCGGTCGCGCGATCCAGATACTTTCGCATGGAAGTAAGATCGCGGTTCTCCTTTTGAGGCTGACTTTGTTGCGCCCCGGGCGCCTGTGCTTGCTGTGACATGACGGAGTTTGCTCCAGAAATAGGCTCAATCGATCAGGCGATTCAAATCTGAAAAGGACAAGGGCGTTTTGCCCAACGGTAACGGTGCACCCGAGGCGCGAGCAAGTTGGACCTCGATTCCTGCTGCGGTCTCCCTGCTCGTCGACCTGACGGCAAAACCGTCAAGGCTCCAGCCATAAGATTAGCGCTTGGGGCGAACTTCCGCAATCTGACCGTCGCTTCCGAGCGGCGCTTCGCGGGCACCGCCACGGGCGGGGGACGAGGCGGTCGCGCCGGTTTAACTCGCTTTGCCGCGAGTTCGATCGTGCCCGTCGTGTTGGTGATGGCGATTCTCTATGATGGAAAGCCGATCGAATTGTTTGCTACCCGTGAAGTCTTGGTGTCGATGTCTCAAGCCTCCCAGTCGCAACCGCAACCCCAATCGGACGGCCAGCCCGCGGGCCGTCCCTCGGCCGCGTCTCAGGCGACGACGGCGGGAACGCGCCGCCGGCAGATTCCGAAGCTCCCCGGTCAAGAGTTGACGATTGAGGAGACCTTGCGGGTGATGGACGTGGCCCGTGAGCTCCGCGATCAACGAACGACCGCCGAGGAGATGTTTCGTCGTGATGACGTCCGCATCGAGCTCCGCAACAAGCTCCTGCGGACCGCGCGACTCTCGGGAGACCACGTCACCGAGGCCGAAATCGATGCCGCGATCGATCATTATTTTGAATCGCTGCACACGTTCCAGGAGCCCGAGGGCGGTGTGAAGCGGTTTCTTGCACACTGCTGGATTTGGCGCGGGCGGATCATCGCCGGGGCAGCAGCCCTTGCGGGACTGGTCGGAAGTTATTGGTTCTTGTTTTCGTAGCAGGACAGTGCAATGCCAATACCCGGGCCCACCGTGCATCAACAATTGCTCGATGCTTACGACAAGGTGCAGCGCCATCTGGAGTCGGAGCGCGAGTCGATTCTCAGTGCCAAGGATCGTCGCGAGGCGCTCCGTGATGATCGTGGCGAAGTGTTGGACACTCTGGCCGAACACTACCTTCCCGAATTGACCCAACAGGCGATTGCCGAGACGTGGTCAGAAGTTCGTGACCAGATGATGCAGGTGCTTCGCCGCAAGCAGGAGCACACCGGTCGTGTCGAGCTCGAGCTAGCCGATGCCAAACGGCGTCGGGAGCAGGCAGAGCAGCAGTGGGCTGAAATCAACGCGGCTTATGAACAGGCCCAGGCCGAACAGGAGAAGATTGCCGCCAACGTCGAGCAGCAGTTGAGACAAGATGAAACGTTCATCGAGTTGACCGATCGCGCGGCATTGGCCGAATTGGCCTTGGAAAGGGCCGAAGCGAATCTTCAAGAGATTGATCAAGAATCGGCCCGCAAACTACCCGCTTACGACGACAGCGCGTTGTTTCGATATCTCTACGACCGGGGATACGGAACCGATCGGTACAAGCATCGCGGGTTCACGCGTCGCATGGATCGCGCACTGGCCCGCTACATCGGTTACCCCAAAGCGAAGCAAAGCTACGATTTCTTGTCCAAGACGCCGGACCAGATGCGAGAGATCATCGCCCAAGATCGCCAAGCGCTCGAGATCGTCATGGGCGAGTTGGAATCGAGACGCGACCGGGCTGCGGAGAAACACCATCTGCCCGAGGCGATTCGCAAGACCGAAGAGCTTGCCGGGCAGCGCCGAGAGAAGCTCGCAAACCTTGATTCATTGTTGGATGAAATCGAAACCAAGACTGCCGAACGAGCCGATGTCGAGGATGCTCGCGGCATCTACTACCGCGAGGCGATACAGTTGTTTCGCGATCTGCTTGATCGACAAGACGTGAGCGAGTTGCGACGACGTGCGGAACAAACTTCGGAGATCACCGATGACCAAATCGTTGCCAGGCTGACGGGTGTTGATGTCAAGATCCAACAAGTGGATGAGGTGGCCCGCCAGGAACGAGCCAAGCTCGATGAAATGCACGCATTCCTGAGCGGATTGGGGAGAGTCATCCAGCGTTTCCGGGCCGCCCAATTTGATTCCTCCCGGTCCAATTTTCTCAAGTCCCTCAACATCGACGAAGAGGGGGCCCGCGCCCATGAGCAGGGCAGCGCTGATGAACTTTGGAAACGGATCCGCCGCTCCCAACGCTGGGGTGCTGTCAAGGATGAAGGGCCGCCGGCAGCCAATCCAATGCAACAGATCCTGGTCGGCGCGATGGCGGGGGCTGCCACAAGCGAACGGAGCGAAACGGCTCGCCGGGCCGGTGATCGACGCGCTCAACAGGCGTCGTCACGGTGAGCTCGCCAAACTTCCACTTCCCTGCTGCTTCACACCGCTCGCGGCTCGGCACCTTCGTCGGCGAGTTCACCCCGTGTGCGGGCGGATGCGGGCAAGTGGTTCTTGCCGACGCCTCCGCTCCCTTTGATCCATCCTAAAGGCCGGCCCCGATAGCGGGCGACCTGCCACCCGTTTGTTTCAATCGCGATGGTTTCACCGCGGAGGTATCGTTTTGCCGCCTCGGCATCCAAATCGAGATGGCGAGTCGCGGCGCAGGTTTCCACCCGACGGAGGGCGGCAGCGTGCGCCGGTTTCCAGGTTTGGCCGGTTCGGTGCGCAAGCTCGGGACCGGCGACGGCGATCGATTCCACCCATGGCGGCGCATCATCGGGCCAACCCATCAACCGCGAATCGAGTTGCCACAGGCGCGCCGGAGGGCCGCGGTCCTCGAACCAATCGGGCCAAGACGGGGGGCGTTGGGTGCGTCCCCGGGTGCCCTGCCTTCGTTTGCTTTCTTGCTGCGGCTTGCCGCTGACCCGCAAACGTGCCGCGAAGCTTCCGGCACACGCGTGCACGTGGGGCCACAGCCGGTAACTGGCTTCGCCGCTTCGATAAGGCTCGAGTGAGCCGAGGGGAAATGGCTCGGCAGCGCAAAGGTCGACCAGCCTCGCTACCTGCGCCTCGTTCTCTGCCTCGGCAAACGTGCAGGTGCTGTAAATGAGCCATCCGCCGTCACGCAGCATCTTGAGGGCAGCGTCGAGAATCCGGCGTTGACGTGAGGCACTATGTTCGATCTGGCTGATTGAAAGAGCGGATCGGTTCCGCTTTCCCCGCGCGATCAACGCCTGACCACTGCAGGGCGCATCAACCACCACCACGTCAAACGCGCCAGGCAATTGATCTGCCAGGGCTTGAGGATCCAACGAAGAGATCGCGTAGCGGTCCGACCCGGTCCGCGCCAGATTGAGTTGCAGAGCGCCGAGGCGCCCGCGAATGACCTCGTTTGCCAACACGAAGCCCTCGCCACCCCCGGTTTGCACCGCCTCGACCAAAGCCGAGGCTTTGCCGCCCGGAGCGGCGCACAGGTCGCAGATCCATTTGCCTCGCAACGCCGAAGAATCGGCTTCGGCAGCGGCCAAAGCGAGCAGCGAACCCGCGTCTTGGACGAAATAGTCAGCCGCCGCATAGGCAAGCGTTCGCGACGGTTTGGGTGAAGGGCTCGTGGGGCGACGACCGAGGGCGTACCAGGGAATCGCGACCGAAGGGATCGGCAATGCCTCCGCGCTGACGTCGCGTCGCCGACGCATGATGTTTCCCCATGGTCGCTCGATCGCATTGACGAATTCGTCAAGACTGCCCGGCACGTTGACGCCGCCAAGCATCCCGACGAGGGCGGAGTTGTCGCCCGCATCTGCTCCCGGTCGGCTCATGCTCTCCGCTGGATCCAATTGAGCAAGGTGACGATGGTCGCTAGCACGCCCGCCAAAATCAGTGGCGAGGTGAACGTGAACATGATGAAGACCATATGAGCAAAGCGCCCCCCATCCTGCCCCGCGGATCCCGATTTGCCCTGCAGCAGGACGCTGAGCTCCTCTTGGATCGCCGGCACGCGCGAGGCATAGAACATTCCCGCCGACATGATCGAGAAGACGATCATCATCAGCATCATCGACCCCAGACTGATCTGTGGAGGGCGACGAACGGGAGGCTGGTTCATGTTGGGCCGAGCAATTGGTGTTCAACGAAGGCAATTCGCCAGCCACTCATGGTACTCGATTCACCCACGTTGATCGCCCGCTTTCCTCCTGCCCCACTACCCCACTGCCCACTGCCTCACTCACTCCTCCCTGCCCCACTCAATTGCCGCTGCTGTTCGTACAGCACGATACCCACGGTCGTGGCCAGGTTCAGGCTCCGTACGTGCGAAGTGGTGGGGAGTCGCAAGGCGCGCTCGTCCTGGGGGTCGAGAATCGTTGGCGGAAGTCCCGAGGTTTCACGTCCGAAGACAAAGACATCGCCGCGCTGGAATTGGACGTCCCAGAACGTCCGCTTGGCAAAACGGGAGAAGAAAAACAGGCGTGGGGTGGTAAGTTGCTCACGCAGGTGATCCCAGTTGGTGGCGTCTCCGAGGTCCAGGTGCTGCCAGTAATCGAGACCGGCCCGACGCAGGCGGGCATCGTCGATTCGAAATGAGGCGGGTCGCACGATCCACAACTTGGCCCCTACGGCCACGCAGGTGCGGCCGATGTTGCCCGTGTTCTGCGGAATTTCCGGTTGATAGAGAACGACGTGAGCGGTGGGCTGCGGTGTGGCGGAATCTGTCATTCAATTCGTACCAGGCTGCGGTTATCGATCGGTGGGTTGCAACGCCGTGGCAGCGCGTGACAAACTGTGCGCTTCCGCGTTATTGCTCCCGGCGAAATCTCGACTGGATTTTACTGCGATCTTCTCTCCCGGACGCTGTTTTTGACTCATGCCAATCCAAGTCACTTGTCCGAAGTGTTTTAAGCGATTCCAGGTCAGCGACAAGTTCGCGGGCAAGACGGGACCGTGTCCCAATTGCAAGCACCAGATCCAGGTTCCCGAAAAGTCGGAAGAGGTCGTCATTCACGCGCCGGAGGACGGCGCGCCGAAGGATCGCTCGGGCAAGAGCATTCTCAAGCCACTGACGCGGACCGAGACGGACGTCACCCGCCACGGTTTGTTCATCACCATCGGCTCGATTTTGGCCGCGGTGGGAATCGCGATCGGTTTTCGGCTTACCGGTGGTACGCCAATGTGGGCGGCGATTGCGGGGGCGATCCTCGTCGCACCACCGCTTGTTTGGGCGGGCTACTCGTTTGTACGCGATTCCGAATTGGCCCCCTACACCGGTTCGGAACTGCGCAATCGCGTGTTGATTCTATCTGCCATCCTGGCGGCTCTGTGGCTGGTTTACGCGTTCGTACCGAGCTACCTCAATGACCTGGAGTCTCCGAGCCAGATGTCGTTCTTGTGGTTCGGTATCATCCTTTGTGTCATGATAGGACTGGGCGCCCTGGCATCGGCAGCTTCGTTCGAGCTGGAATACACCAGTGGACTGGCGCACGCCGGCTTGTACTTCATCGCGACGATGGCGCTTGCGTTGTTAAGCGGTATCACGTTAGCGTCCGCCTCGTGAAATGGTCTTTGCTTGACCCGTTCGCCCCGCACGCAGTGCTTCCTTCAGTTGTTAATAAAAGGCGCAGAGGAAACCGTGAACCTTCCCCGTGATAGATGCTGCCATGCTCCCTGAGGTCGACGCACTCCATCGCACGGGCTCGATCGTTCGAATTCCGCCCTCACAGGACGTTCCGATTACCCATCGTGTTCGCCGGATTCTGGACTGCGAACCGATCCATCGCCTCGGATCGATCAGCCAGCTCGGCATGGTCTCCCTGGTGTATCCCGGCGCGACCCATTCCCGATTCGAGCACTCGCTGGGCGTTTACCACAACGCGCTTCAGCTACTAGCACGGTTTAGCGGCGATCCGTCGTTTGATGGGATGGTCTCGCCACGCTTCGCGGAGGCGTTCGTCTTTGCGGCGCTGGTTCATGATGTGGGCCATTGGCCGTTCTGCCACCCCATCGAGGACATGCGGTTGGAGGAGCTGGGGGAGCATGAGGCTCGCGCCGCCGAGTTTTTGGAGCACGGTGAGCTCGCCGAGTGTCTTGACATGGATTGGCAGTGTGATGCGAACGATGTCCTGACGCTGCTGTATCCCCGTTGTCGGCCGTCGGACCAGGATCACGCGGGCGTGCGATTTCTGATCAGCTGCCTCAGCGGTCCGATCGACATCGACAAGCTGGACTATCTGCAACGTGACAGCCTTCACGCCGGAGTCCCCTACGGCCGAAACTTCGACATGGGCCGATTGATCAAGTCGATGTGTGTTCATCCCGAAACGGGTGAATTGGCAATCGGTGAAAAAGGAAGGACCGCTGCCGAGATGATGGTCTTTTCCCGTTACGTGATGTTTAGCGAGGTTTACTGGCATCACGCCGTGCGATCGGCGACCGCGATGCTGCAGCGCGCGGTCTGTCTGTTGCAAAACCGTATCGACCTGCCTTCGACGCTTCGCCTAACCGACGGGCCATGGATCGCGATGTTACGGAGGGCGGCCGAGGGGAGCGTGGCTGAGCCGTTGGTGGAAGGCCTCTTTGGCGCGCGGCGACGGCTCTACAAGCGGGCTGCCGAATTCGACCTGATCGATGGCGCCGAGGTACACCAATCGTTGGCACGCCGGCCTTACTGGTGGTTGGTCGCGTGTTGTGAACAACTGGCGAATCAGTTGGCTCAACGAACCGGCGTCGCCATTCATGCCGCCGACCTCTTGATTGATGCACCCCCGGTCAAGCTCGAGGTGGACATCCAAATCGATGTCGTCTGCCGAGATGATCAGGTTCGTTCTCTGGGTCAAGTCTCGCCCGTTGCCTCGGCGCTGGCGAATCGACAGTTTGATAATCAAGTCAAACGTGTTCGCGTCTTCGTACGTGACGAGTTGAAACGAGTCTTGCAGGATCATCTTGGCAGCGACCAGTGGCAGGAAGAATTGATGCGGGCGGGTCGAACCTTGGAGGAAGAACTGGTATGAACCGCAGCCGAGTCTCGCCAACGGTTGTTGTCTGCGATCAAGCCGACCAGGCAGCTCTGCTGGTCGCCGAGAGGATTGCCGAATCGATCCGAGCGAAACCCGAGATCGTGCTCGGATTGGCGACTGGCGGAACACCGCTGGGAATCTACCGCGAACTGGTTCGAATGCACCGCGAGGAATCGCTCGACTTTTCCAATGTGACCACCTTCAATCTGGATGAGTATGTCGGTCTGGGACCGAAGCATCCGCAAAGCTACCGATTCTTCATGCAGCAGCAGCTGTTCGATCACATCAACATCAAACCGTCCAACACTCACGTACCCAATGGGTTGGCGTCCGACATCGAGGCGCACGCCAGGGAATACGAGGCAAGCATCCGCGCCGCGGGAGGGATTGATCTGCAGCTGTTGGGAATTGGTGAGAACGGTCACATCGCCTTCAACGAGCCAGGATCCCCCGCCGACTCTCGGACCCGCCGCGTCGACCTCACCGAGGCGACCATCGAAGCGAATTCGCGGTTCTTTTCGTCGATGGATGACGTTCCCCGCCACGCCATCACGATGGGTATCGCGACCATTCTGGATGCGAAACGCATTATCCTGATGGCGTCCGGTAAGCGGAAAGCCAATGCAATCCGTGAGGCGATTGAAGGTCCGATCAACGAATCGTGTCCGGCCTCTCAACTGCAGCGAAGCGGCGACGTCACCTTCGTGCTGGACGCGGCGGCAGCCGCACAATTGCCGACGTGAGCTTCAGCGGAGATCGCACCGGTTCCGCGACTGAGCGGGCTTCGGTTTCGCCTCCGTACTCGCAGCGGTCCAGCGGTATGATGGAATTGCGGTGGCGATTTGGATGGTGTCTCTTGTCTCTATAACAATTCGAATCCCGCCCGGTGACGAATCAACAGGAGTACACAAATGTCTTTGCAACGCTTCTTTGAGCCTGGGGCGCATTGCGTCTTGCTTTTGAGCCTCTGCTTTGTCTTGGGAGACAATACCGCCGTATTTTCCGCAGGCCCCTATGATCGACCGTCCGGCGATCCGCACCAGAGCCGATCGACGGTGATCACCACCTCCGGGATGGTCGCAAGCAGTCACCCGTTGGCGGTGGCGGCAGGCGTGGACATCCTCAAGGCCGGTGGAAATGCCGTCGATGCCGCGATCGCCACCAATGCCATGCTCGGTCTTGTTGAACCGATGAGCTGTGGCATCGGAGGTGACCTGTTCGTCATCTACTGGGATGCCAAGACCGAGAAACTATACGGATTGAACGCCAGCGGTCGCAGCCCCTACGCCATCCATCGCAATGTCTTTGCCGACCAAGAACTCGACATGATTCCTGTCGACGGCCCACTTTCCTGGTCCGTGCCCGGATGCGTTGATGGCTGGTTTGAACTCCATGAACGATTCGGATCCAAGCCGTTCGACAAGATACTTGGTCCCGCGATTGAGTATGGCCGCGATGGCTTTCCGGTCAGCGAGGTCATTGCGGGATACTGGAAGGGGGGCGAGCAAAACCTGGCCAAGTATCCCGATTCCGCTTCCACGTTTCTCGTCGACGGCAAGGCGCCGCGGGAAGGGGATGTCGTTCGCAATCCAAACCTGGCACGAACCTACGAAC
>JARFQX010000247.1 GCA_029287555.1 Rubripirellula sp.
TTCAGTGCTTTGAAATCGAGAATGCGACCGACGTCGTCCTGCTCTCGTCCCGTCACGTAAACCTCAAGCGTGTAATTATGTCCGTGCAGATTCTGGCATTTCCCCTCGTGTCCAACCAATCGATGGCCGGCACAAAAGGTAAAACGACGCATGATACTGAGTGACACGAGTTCAAAGCCTCTTGGGGATCGCGAGCGAGAGTACAGGGTTGTTCTTGACGAGATCTAGCCGTCGCCCGCAGTCGATTGAATTGCAGCAAGCTGAAGAACCGAGCACGTCGGAAGGATGTCATCTGTTGACAGAATACAGGATCGTCCAGTGGTCCGAGGCGGACTGCTTGGGCCGAAGCCCGGTTTCTGGACCGCAGCTTCTGGACCGCAGCAGATCCTGCTAAGATCGCGCTGCGTCTCGAGCCCGGACAGCCACCGCGAGCCCGGGCAGCCACCGCCCGATCAGAAAGGCGTATCGCCCTTCGATCATCCTGACAGTTTTCATTCTGCCAGCCAGCAAAACCCAATGACCGAGATCCGCCAAGCCAAGCCGCTCGCCGTCCCGGAATCCGAAGCGCTTCGTTATCTGCCCGAAGGGCCGATTCCTCTTGGCGATGGATTGATTTCTTGGGTCGGGATCCAACACGGCAGCGACTCGACCATCGGCAGCCTGAACGTTTTGGATTTGCGAGCGGGGGTCAACCAGTCGTTCGATCTCCCGGGACGCCCCGGTTTCGCGTTTCCCTGCGAACACGAACACACCTTCGTCGTTGGATGCGAGCGTTCGCTCGGTTATTACGATGTGTCCAGTGGTCTGTGGCGAACGTTTTGCGAAGGGATCGACGAGGGGGTCGAAAACACGATCATCAATGACGGGATGGTATTTGAAGACAACTTGATTTTCGGCACCAAGGATCTGGAGTTTTCCACCAAAAAGGCGGGCCTCTACCTCTACCGCGGCTCGGATCGAAAACTGATCCGTTTGCGTGACGACCAGATATGCAGCAATGGCAAGGCGATGCTTCGTGACCCCGACGGAACATTGCAATTGCTCGACATTGACTCGCCCACTCGCCAGGTTGTCCGCTACGAATTCGACATTGAGGGGGGACGGTTGGGGCCGCCGCAAGTGGTGCTCGACTTGGCCGGTGACCCCGCGGTTCCGGATGGCGCCATCCTGACGCCGGACGGTCGAGGCATGATCGTTTCGATGTTCCACGTCGACCCGGCCGTCCATGGTGAAACGAGACTCTACGACCTCAGCAGCGGCGAGCTTCGTTGCGTTTGGCAGACTCCGCTTTCACCGCAAAACACCTGCCCCGCGCTCGTTCGCCTCGGCGGCGAGTTGAAGCTCGTGATCACGACGGCTGTCGAACACATGGACAGCGAAGCAAGGAATAAGTGCACCGCGGCGGGACGAATCTTCCTGGCCGATGTGGATTTGGAAGATACGGGCACGGCACTCACCCCGCTGTATCCGCTAATCGTTGGTTAGCCGCTTCCGGCTGAATAGCTGTTGCCGACTGATCTGGCTCATGTAGGTTGCGGGAACCTCAAGGGCCGGGCTCGACGCATCCGAACGGGCGGATTTGGAACCGGTCTCGGCCGAAGCGGTCTGGTACACGTCTGCACCCGGACGGAGCGTCTGTCGCCATCCCGTATTCATTGCGCGCCGCAACGCGGCAGCTCGACGTTCGAGCTCGGCGACCAACGAGTCCGGCAGCCCCTTGGGCATGCGGTCCATGTCGACATACATCGCCGGAGCCGCCTCCATCAATTGCTGCAGGGAATGCCGATCCACTTCCGTATCTCGCAACACCAAGTGCTTCAGGGCAAACCCGTCGGAGCAAATCAGATCGACCAATTCCGGACCGAGCTCGCAACCGGATAGATCAAGCGTTTCAAGGCCACCGTTTCTCAACAACCGACGCAGCTTCGACGGAGCAATCGGCACCCCAGCGAGATAGAGCTCGCTGATCTGAGTCAACTCGCCCAACGCATCGGCCGCTGCATCGTTCAGGGGAACTCGCTTGATTGACACGCGGCGCAACGACTCGATCCGGCTGAGCCATCCGATGGTCTCCACCGAAATCTCCGTATCGTCCAGATTGACTTCCCACAGGCCGGTCAGTGAGGACCAGTCGCGAATCACATCGTCGTTGAGGGATGTGCCAGGTAAGGCCAAGAACGTCAGCTCACGGAGATTGCCGATGCGGCGGAGCATGTCTTGAGAGACGGCCGGATACGCGAGTGTCAAGCGATCCAGCGCATCGCAGCGGAGCACTTGATCAACCACCTCATCGTCGATCCCTTCGCCACCGGCGGTGAACCACTCCAGATCACGCAGTCCTTCGAACGTCGCGTTCTCTGGCCACGGCCCTTCCACCGCGAAACCTCGCAAGCCCGCCGCGTTGCGGATCTCAAGCACGTCCGGGGTACGCGTGAGTCGAATGTTGGTCCTCAATTGCGGCAGGTCGACAATGCGAAGTTCCCGCAACTGTTCCAGCGGCGTCAGATGGAGCTCCTTGAGTTGGTCTCGCCCCCGCAAATCGCATAGCGCCAGTCCCTTGACATGACTCCTCAGGACTTCCAAGTTGGGAAATCGATCCAGCAGCCAGGTCAGGGCGTCCTCCGCCAGCGGCGTACTACCGATATTCAGGGTTTCCAGCTGACGCATTCCTTCCAGCCCCTGAACTTGATCTGTCTCTTATACACATCTCCGAGCCCACGAGACAATGACTGGTATCGCGTATGCCGGCTTCTGCTTGAAAAGGGGGGGGGGGGGGGGGG
>JARFQX010000286.1 GCA_029287555.1 Rubripirellula sp.
ACATCTGATCGAGGTAAGTCATGGGATCCTCGCCGGTCCGTCCGCCCGCTAAAGCATTTTCAAGAATCACATAGTCGCCGATCGCTCCGCCGATCGTAGATTAACAGCGCAAGACGAACTCGGCGGAGCGATCGGCGACTATCGTTTTCCGCCAACGAGAAATTTGAAAATGCTCTTCTTGCGGACGGCTTGAGCGCCGACGCGAGCGCCATGAGTCGGCATCTCAAAAAAAGCCGGTCTCGCAATGACGAGACCGGCTTGTGGTGCAATTGTGGGTCGCGCAAACCTTAATCGAGGAAGCCGACCAGGTCTTGGCTGCGACTGGGCTGCTGCAGTTTGCGAACCGCTTTGGCTTCGATTTGGCGAATTCGTTCGCGGGTCACCTTGAAGATGTGACCGACCTCTTCAAGCGTGTAGCTGTAGCCATCCCCGAGGCCGTAGCGAAGCTTGATGATCTCGCGTTCCCGATACGACAGCGACTTGAGCACGTTGCTGATCCGATCTCGAAGCATCTCCTGCGTCGCGCCAATCTGAGGGCTTTCCGCGGTGCCATCGGGCAGCAGGTCCCCAAACTGACTGTCTTCGCTATTGCCCACCGGTCGATCCAGCGAGATCGGGAAGCGGCTCATGGTCAACACACGACGAGCCTCTTCGACCGTCACATCGGCTCGGCGGGCCGTCTCTTCGATCGTTGGTTCGCGGCCAAGTTCCTGGAGCAGTTGCCGAGCGACGTTACGAACGCGGCTCATCGTCTCGACCATGTGGACAGGGATTCGGATCGTGCGGCTCTGGTCGGCCACCGCTCGCGTGATCGCTTGACGGATCCACCACGTTGCGTACGTGCAGAACTTGAATCCGCGACGATACTCGAACTTGTCGACGGCCCGCATCAGTCCGGCGTTCCCTTCCTGGATCAGGTCGAGAAAAGACAATCCACGGTTGCGATACTTCTTGGCGATCGACACAACCAGGCGGAGGTTACCTTCGCTCAGTTCTCGCTTGGCTTGCTGGTATTCCGCGTAGACTTCGTTGAGCATCCTAACGCGGTTTCGCAGCGACGTCGGTGTCTCCTGACAGGCGGTCAAAATCTGGCGTCGTTCATGAAGCAACGCATCGCGAACTTCACGGCCATGCTTGGTGCGTTTCTGGGCGGCGATCTCATGATCGATTTCGGTCAATCGGCGGGAGAACCTCTCCAGCAATTCGATCCGGGTTTCGATTCGCTGGGTACGCAAACCCAGTTCTTCGATCAGGCGGACCGCTCGGCGTCGTCGCCGGGCCAGCGAACGCCACGCCTCGGCTCGTCGACGCTGGGAAGCACTCTTGCTGAGGGCAATCTTCCAATCGTGGCGATTTCGTTTCAGCAGAGTTTGCAGGGTCCGTAAATTGTGTGGCAGCCGGCCGATGATCTGCTCCTTCTCGAGTCGATCGGTGACCGACACCTGGACCGTTCGATCAAACGGCAACTGACCGCGATAGACCTTCTTGAGCGTCTTGTAGGCTTCGACCAGCACGAAGTGATTTTCCAGCAACTTCGTGCGAAAGCGGCGTCGGGTTTCCTCGATCCGCTTGGCGAGTTCAATCTCCTGCTTCCGCGTCAGCAGCGGGATCTCCCCCATCTGGGTCAAGTACATGCGGACGGGATCATCCGACCACGATTCGCTCTCATCAACCGACAGCAGTTCGTCGGGGCTATCGAGTTGAACTTCGCCATCGGCCTGTTCGGCAATTGCGACGGCAACGCTGTTGTCCTCGTTGTCGTCCACAGGCAACTTGCGAAAGCCACCAGTCATTGCTTCGGTGCTTTGATCTGCAACGGCTTCGAATTCGTCGAGTAAGGTGTCAAACAAGACGGTAACTCCTGCGGAATCGGTTCGGTAGCTGGATGTGACGGTGTTCAGCGATCGACCACGGTGAGGACGAGACGCTCGAGTGCAGATTCGGTGATGATTCCTTCGATCCATGCCGCTGGGCCCGCTTGGCATTTCTCCGTCGATTGGGGAGATCCGCTGGCCCGCGAGAGTTTCAGGCAGATGCACTTCAAATAATGGAATCAACAATCCAAACGTCAGCAGCCTCTTGGACGCGTGAACATCGAATACGGTTAATCAAATTCTGGTCCGAATCGAGTACTACAAGTTCGAACCGGGGCAAATGGTCAAATGGAAACGGGAAGACAACGGAGGACGGATGGAAGCACGGGATTTGTTGGTAAACATCCTGTGCCGT
Source organism: Rubripirellula sp. (assembly GCA_029287555.1). Classification (GTDB taxonomy): domain Bacteria; phylum Planctomycetota; class Planctomycetia; order Pirellulales; family Pirellulaceae; genus Rubripirellula. The sequence goes on from JARFQX010000286.1 coordinate 2,230, forward strand.
AAGAATTTCCCATTATCAAGAGCGGTATTGGAAACACCAAAGTGCGTGACCTAGCGAATTCTGTTTGCCCAAAGAAGTGATACGGGAAATCCCCCCAACCGGGTCGAACCTTGTCGGTTGACCGCCCCGTGGATGGGAAATATTCCCTGACAAACTCTACCACTCGATGCACTTCAGCTTTCGAACGTCTTTGCAAATGGAAAAACTTTACGCCTGGGCAAGGTTGAATTTTGATGCCGGCCCTGTCGTCCATCGTTCACCTCCGAACGCTAGAGCTGCCACTCAAAACCATTCGCCGATACAACCACAGCGTGATGGAACTCCGGTTGTCGGAAGAGGAAGGTCCCCCACAGCCTCGAGGCCAATGGTCACCCATTCCGATCCGTCGGCAAGGTTCACTCGCGAACCATCGCGAGCGAACAGACGTATCGAGAATCTCCCCCGGTCCTTTCATTCCACGCCTGCTGGCTCTGCCTTCCTGGCAGCATTCGGCAAATTCAGACCACACGAGATGCGACTCGAATCCTTTGAGTCACCGTGACGAACGAAACAGTTCGTTATTTGCCGGCTTGGCCCACCGTAGGTGGGGCGGCGGTTGGGCGGGTGGTGCCGTTTGCTCACTGAGGATTCTAGTCACCTCGCAACGCGGGTCTAGTCGGCTCTACTTCAAATCTTCGCATTAACATGCACCTTCTTCCCTGCCCTCACTGCCAAACTCCCTTCCACGTCTCCCCCTCTCAGGCGGGCGAAACGGTGAACTGCCCAGCGTGCCATGCCGAGGTGCCGATCCCCAAATTGGGTGAGATTCGGCAGTTGCCGCGGGCGGAGGAGTCGGCTGCGCGAGACCGCAAAGTCGGGGGTGCAGCGTCCGGCGGTTCGCTGGGGTCCGAGGGTTCGCTGGGGCGCAAGATCACCTTTGGAATCGCCGGGATTGCGGCCACCGTCAGCCTGCTGGTCGCCAGCTACTGCGGGATTCGTTGGGCATTGGTCGAGGTTCCCTCCACTACCGAAGACCATATTGCTACGGTTCGCGAGGAGCTCAGCAAACGCACCGCTGCCGAATTGATCCGCGAATACGAGGACATGGAAAACCGGATTATCGACCTCGAGGCACCCTTCCCTTATAAACGCAAAGCGATAGAAAAGGCGGGTTGGGGTCGAAATGCAAGCATCGCCGCGGCGCTCGGCTCGATCGCCCTCCTGGTCGCCGTCGGCTGTGCCCTCGGCGGACGACCAAAACAACCCTAGCGTCAGCTTCGGCGAAAGGACACTTGGGGGTCCCGAACCGCTACCAGCCTCCACTTCTCGGCTCCGAGCTTCCCAACGTTGGTCCGCCCGCGGTCGGCCCGCCGTGAAGTTGGATCTTGGAGCCTTCAGCTCTTTCGCTGCAGCACGTAGACCACATCTTCACTGGTCCCGTCGACTTGAATCGGTTGGTCCAGGTTGTAATCGAAACTGTAGGTCTCCACCGTTTCCCAGCAACCGCTGGAGCCGATCAGTCGGCTGATCTGCGCCGATGTGTAGCTGCGCAGGACCAGTTCATCGACAATTCGAACACTCCCCCGGGGCCGATGGACATCAAAGCGTATGCCAAATCGCTCGACCCGCTTTTTCCGATCTCGATCCTTGGTCCACATGTGAGTGTTGATCGATAAATGGCCGCGCCGAGCGGACCAGGATTCCGTCTCACTTGGAGCGGCTTGGGAGGGGGTCAGGTGGACACCGAGCAGGTACAAACCGCCAACTCGAATCGCCTCACCCATGCATTGGAGGTGATCCTTCGCCGCGCGTTCGCTGGACAAGTGGCGAAAGCTGTTGATGGTGTTGAAAGCCAAGTCAAAGCGTCGCGGGACGCGAAAGTCCGACATGTCGGCAACAAACGCCGCCGCTGCATATCCGTGTCGCCGTAGACGGGCGTTGCAGAACTCAACCGCCTTCTCATTCAAATCGAGTCCACCAACCGAGTACCCCCGCTTGGCCAGGGCGAACAGCAGGCGACCGGTTCCGCAGGCCGGTTCAAGGAATCGCTTCGGCGCTCGGCGCATGAACCGATCGCCACAGCCAACAATGAATCTCACTTCCGCAGCACAATCCGAACCAAAGACCAAGTCGTAATACTTCGGATGGTCATAGATCGATTCTTCCACCACCGGGATCGGGCTTTTCCGGGCCTTCGGATTCAACTCTGTTTCCTTTCCTTGATCATCAGCTGACCGAGTCGTTGACTTTCATTTCCCCAGTCTCTCCCAGGTCTGGTCAGCGAACTGGTTCGAGTCCGAGGCTGCGGCGGACCAATCCAATCTGTCCGGCGTGAATGTGTTCGTGCAGCGGACAAAACAGAATCGCCCCTAATTTGACTGGATAGGCCGCATAGGGCATCTCCACCGGCTCGAGCAACACCTCGGGAGTGACGTCAGACAACTCCCTCAAGCCAAGTTCAAAGACTTCCCCCATCCGACCGAGCAATTCGTCGGCCGTTGGCTGATTCGATGGATCGGCCGAGGGTGTGGACCCGCGGCCGTATGCTTTGCGAAACCGGCCGGGGATCAGCGACAGGTCATCCGGTCGGCGTCCACGAATGCGGAACATCAACAAACCATACTGGCTCACGGCCAAATGCCCAACTTGCCAAGCAATGTTGGTGGGCAGCCCGTTTGGAAATGCAAACCAACGATCCGCGGGCGTGGCGTCGAGCAACTGCAGCGTGTAATCGCGAGCGAAGCGGATCTGACCGATCGCTCCCTGCAAAATGTGTGAGGCCGTGGTCGGGTCGGGCAGCGAGATGGAGTCGTTCCGGTTCATGGCGGGATCATAGCAAAGATCCAACCCGATCATCGAGGTCGTGCTGTTTTCAGATTGGCGGGTCTCTTACACGAAGTGCTGAGATCACGCTCCCTCGGCAGAGTCGGGCGTTCGAACTGCCCGTAAGGGGCAATTCCCACATCTTTCCTGCGCCCTCCCCGAGCCTGAGAGCTCGACCCTCCCGCCTGGAAAGTCGTTCTCCTCAATGGAGATCTGCCAGCGGGAGGGTGTGTTGGAGAAGTGCAGAAGGCCCTTCCAAGAAGTCGACGCGACCCTTCCGAGCTCTCCTTGCCTCGTCCACGACTTCGACAAGCGTGCTGCTTCGCGCTACGCTGCGGCTCGAACCGAATTACCCGCCGTCGGATCCGCGCGACCCGCCCCTTCGACTGGATCGTGCTTTGCTTCCAGTTCGCGCAGGGCCGTCTCGATCCGTTTGGTGAAGAGTTCGACCGGCTCGCCCGGTTTGGGCACCAGCGGTTCACTCATGTACAGATCAATCGCACTGAACGGCTGCGGGATCTGGAACTGGTCCCACGTCTTGCGGATGACCCAGCGACGCGACGGGACCCCAACGGCCATCAACACCGCGGCATCGGTCTTCTGCGCTAGCATCGCAATGCCGCGTTGCACCGATCCACGTGGACCGCGCGGACCATCGACCGCCAACATCGCACCGCCGCCACCGAGCACGTGCTTGATCAGGGATTGCAACGCCGTGGCCCCGCCCTTGCGGCCCGTGCCACTGCTACCACGAATCGGGACGTGCCCCGTCATTCGCAGCATCGGCACAACCATTTCGCCATCGTTGGAGCGGGAAACAATCGCGGCGGTTCCCCGCTCGGCCCCCATCATGCAACTGATCTGGTGGGCGTGAAGGCTGCCACAGACATATCGAACACCCTGCGAGGCCAGTGCCTCACGACAATCATTGTGAAAGCGCAGGCGGCAGGTCCGCATCAGGACGATGACGTAGATTCCCACCAGCCAGCCGGCGATTTTGGGGAGTAGTTGTTTCATCAAATCAAGTCGAGCGGCGGAAGCAAGCTTGGAGGGCGCCCGGGAATCCGATATTCCCGGCCCAGGATCGATATACGATTTGCCCGACCTCCGAGTGAACAGCAAATGGTCAGAATTGACGCAGCGTTTGCTAGCAAGGACTCGTGCTCGAGTCGGCGAGATTCAATTGTCATCGGCGGTCGCAAATGCCAAACCACGGACTTCATAGTCGAGCACGAGGAAGAGCACGAGCACGAGCACGAGCACGAGGAAGAGGAAGAGAAAGAGAAAGAGGAAGAGGAAGAGGAAGAGGAAGAGGAAGAGGGATGTAGGCCTGCCGCGTTAGCTCGCGCTGGCGCGGTACTGGCCCGGGGTCTGGCCGACTTCTCGTTTGAAGACGACGCTGAAATACTCCGAATGCTTGAAACCCGTTAGCGAAGCGATCTGATTCAGGGTCAAATCGGTCTCACAAAGCAGTTGTCGGGCTCGCTTCATTTGCACACCGCGAATCTCCGCTTGCGGCGAGCGGCCAACGGTCTTACGAAAACGTCGCTCCAGAGAACTGCGGGCGATCGGTACTTCACGCAGGATGTCGGCGACCGAAAGACCCAGGCAGGCACGATCGCGGATGATTTTCAAGGCGGCGACAACATCCCCATCGTCGATTGCCATCACATCGGTGCTCTGACGCGACGCCACGCCGAGAGGTTTGATTCGAACCTGCCGTTGCTCGAGTTTTTCCCCCTGCATCAACCGGTCCAACATGCCGGCCGCTTCAAAGCCGATCCTTTCCGCCGCCGGGATCACGCTTGAAAGTGGCGGCTGACAAAAATCGCAGATCACCTGGTCGTTATCGACACCGATCACAGCAACTTCGTCGGGGACGCTCAGGCGCGCCGCTCGACACCCTTCCAGCACATGCTGACCTCGAAAGTCATTGCAGGCCATGATGCCAATCGGTTTGGGAAGACTGGTGAGCCAATCAACCAATTGCGCCTGCTGGCGCTCCCACCCGGTACGACGAGCCTGGGCCCAATCCGATTGATGGGACTCGACGGAGTAACCGTGTTGACCGACCGCTGCCGAGAATCCTTCGAAGCGGGATTCGGACCAATGGTGATCGGTAAAACCGCAGTAGGCGAATTGATTCAATCCACGCTGAATCAGGTGGTCTGCCGCCATCCGGCCAATGGCATCGTGATCATTCCAAATCGACGGCAATCCCTGATCGCCGTAAATGTCCGTCAGATTCACGGTGGGAATTCCCCACTTCTGGATGATCTCCGCCATCTCCGGCGTGGTCGACCGAGTGATGATCCCATCGCCATCCCAGCGGCGGAGCCATGCGGGCGGTGTGACGAGCAGTTCACGCAGGTCGAGTTGCACCGACCAGGGTGGATTCTCCACCAGGTAACGGCTGATTCCCTCCAGCACGCCGCGGCCAAACGCCATCGCCGTTTCCACGATCAGCAGCACGTGGGGGCGCTTGCTGGAGAAACTGGAGGCGGCTCGTTGATTCCTCACGCCGAAACCCCGGGGGGACTGTACCAGGAAGGAGATGGGCAGGGAAAAGGGCTGCACCGGAACAGGCAAGGACCGGCCGCTGCAAGAAAATGTCTCAATCGAGCAGCAACCGACCGAATCCAATGTAACCGTCGACAATTAACGATACGAGCGGAGATTTCCGGGTTTTTTTCCACTTCTATGCCTCGCCCCATGGCGGAATATCTCTCAGGGAAAGTACGTTGGTTCTCATTGGCAGGGAAGCCCTGGCGGGTAACAATGGATGGTCGGTTCGATACCGAAATTTCTCTCCACGCCGCGGCAGCCCATCCCTCCCCGCTGCGGACCATTTCCTACCGCGCGTGTTCTCATGACGTTCCTCCTCGACGTGATCCAGAAGCTCGTGATCAAGAAGTTGTTGTCACCCAAGCTCGCAACACCCAAGCTTGCGACGCCGTTACTCCTCGCCGCTGGTTTCCTGCTCACCGCCATGCCGGTCGCCGGTGCTGACGAAACGACCGATCCCAACACGGGTCCCAGCCCCAACACGGGTCTCAGCCCCAACACGGGTCTCAGCCCCAACACGGGTCTCAGCCCCAACACGGGTCCCAGCCCCAACACGGGTCTCAGCACGGGGACTGACCCTGTCGAGTTCATTCAGGAAGTTCAGCCAATCTTGGCGACGCGATGTTTCGCCTGTCATGGGCCCGATGAATCGGAGGGCGGATTGCGTTTCTCGGATGAGAAGTCAGCGTTTGCGGAATCTGATTCGGGCGAACCGGCGATTGTTCCCGGTGATGCGGAGGCCAGCACGCTCATTGCCCGCGTCATATCGGACGACGAGTTTGAGCGAATGCCGCCCGAGGGTGACCCGGTATCGCCCGAGGAGATTGCGATCCTACGCCGTTGGATTGATCAAGGCGCCGAGTGGGATAAGCACTGGGCATTCAAGAAGATGAAGGCGGTCGATCCTCCCGTCGTTGGTGACGCGGACTGGGCAGGCCACCCGATCGATGGGTTCATCTTGGATTCGTTGGCCGCGGCCGGTTTGAAGCCCAATCCCCCTGCGGATCGTGCGACGTTGATTCGACGAGCCTACTATGACCTGATCGGTCTGCCGCCATCGGCCGGCGAAGTGGAGGCTTTCGTGGGCGATCCCGATCCCGCGGCGTTCGAGAAGCTCATCGACCGCCTTCTCGATTCGCCCCACTATGGCGAACGTTGGGGACGTCATTGGCTCGACCTGGTTCGCTATGCCGAGACCAACTCATTTGAACGCGATGGCATCAAGCCGAACGCTTGGAAGTACCGCGACTACGTGATCGAATCGTTCAACGAAGACAAACCGTACGACCAATTCTTGCGCGAGCAGTTGGCCGGCGACGAACTTGATCAGGTCACGACCGAAACCCTCATCGCCACCGGCTATTATCGACTAGGGATTTGGGACGACGAACCTGCCGATCCGTTGTTGGCCAAGTACGACGAGTTGGACGACATCATTATGACCACGGGCCAGGTGATGCTCGGCTTGACGATCAATTGCGCGCGCTGCCACGACCACAAGATCGACCCGATTCCCCAGGAGGATTACTACAGCCTCGTGGCTTTGCTCGGTGATGTGACCAGTTGGGGATCCCGCGGCGACCAAACCAGCAACAATCAGATCGACGTTTCATCCGAAGATGTGAAGGAACGTTACCGCCAGAATGACCAATCCCGCCGCCGGCTCGAACTCGCGATTCACGAGATCGAGCAGGAAGGGATTGCCAAGATGTCGGCTCCCGACCAGCGGGCGACCGAAGGCCCCAAGAAGCAACGCCAACAGGTTCTCAACGAAAAGCTACGGGATCACCTTAGCGGCGAAAGGTGGAAAGAGTACCAGGGACTGAAGAAAGACCTGAAACGTATCAAACAGGAAGCGGATAACTTGCCGCCGCGCGAGATGGTGATGGGGCTGGCTCGATGCAAAACGCCGGAGCAAACGTTCGTGCTGCAGCGCGGCAATCCTCAATCGCTGGGCGACCCAGTGGAGCCCGACTTCCCCGCAGTTTTCGAGGCACCATCGCCCGAGGCGAACGAGTTTGTGGCGACCGAGCGGTCATCGGGGCGGCGTCGCGTGTTGGCCGAGTGGATCACCAGTCCCGACAACCGACTCACCGCGCGGGTGATTGCCAACCGCATTTGGCAATTCCACTTCGGACGCGGCTTGGTACGCAGCAGCAACAATTTTGGACAACTTGGCGTGCCGCCGACCCATCCTGAATTGCTTGATTGGCTCGCCCTCCGCTTCATTGACGAAGGCTGGCGATTCAAAGCCATGCACCGATTGATCATGACCAGCCGCGCCTACCGGATGTCATCGGGGTCGCGCGAAGACGGTCAGGCCGTCGATCCGAATAACGATCTGTTCTGGCGATTCGATCCTCGGCGGCTCAGCGCCGAAGAGATCCGCGATACGATTCTGGCGGCAAACGGTTCGCTCAATCGCGAGCTCTACGGACCAAGCTTCTACCCGAAGCTCAGCGAGGAAGTGCTCGCCGGGCAATCACGGCCCGGAAGCGGTTGGGGAAATTCGAGCGAGCAGGAGCAGAATCGACGCAGCCTCTATATTCACGTGAAACGGTCGCTATTGACACCGTTGTTGACCGCGTTCGATTTCCCTGATCCCGATCTGACGTGTGAAGAGCGGTTTGTAACATTGCAACCTGGCCAGGCCCTGTCGCTGCTCAACAGCGATTTCATTCACAAGCAGGCAGCACGACTGGCCGCTTCGGTTGATGCAGACCACGTCGATGACGCCGAAGTGGTGCGAAGGACCGTCTCGGCGGCGCTGTCTCGAACGGCTACTGAAGAAGAGATTCAAGCGGGACGCGACTTGATGGATCAACTGCAAGAGAAGCATGGGCTCGAGCGCCAGCAGGCAGTCGAGTTGTACTGCCTGACTGTCTTGAACTGGAACGAATTTTTGTTTGTCGACTGACCAGGAGTGCCCGAGCGGTGTCTTGGTTCCACGGTTAACGAGTGAATCTGATGGCGAATACTGGAAAACGAAGCGGCTTTTGCGGACGCACGCGTCGCGAGTTCCTTTGGCAAACCGGAGGCGGGTTTGGTGCGGCGGCACTCGCTTCGATGCTCTCGGGCGACGGCTTCTTCGCCGAGACCGACGGGGCGGAATCGGCGTACCGTAACCCGTTGGCTGCCAAACCACCGCACTTCGCTCCCAAGGCCAAGTCGGTCATCTTCCTGTTCATGTATGGCGGGCCGAGCCATATCGATACGTTCGACTACAAACCGACCATGAAGGGAATGGACGGCGAGACGGTCGAAGTCAAAACGTTTGGTCGCGGGGGCCACAAGACGGGCGGCCGGATCGTCGAACCACGCTGGGACTTCAAGCAATACGGCCAATGCGGCAAGCCGGTTAGTTCGCTCTTTCCGAACCTGGCCGAACACGTCGATGACATCGCGTTTCTGCATTCCATGACCGCTGATTCGCCCATTCATGGTTCGGCCATGTTGATGATGAACAGTGGCAAAATCCTCTCGGGAAGTCCCGCCCTGGGCTCTTGGGTCAATTACGGTCTGGGAAGTGAGAACGAGAACCTGCCTGGTTTCGTGGTCATGCTTGATCCCACCGGTGGACCGATCAGCGGGGCGAAGAATTGGAGCAGCGGTTACATGCCGGCAACCTACCAGGGCACGGTATTCCGAACCGAAGGCGCACCAATTCTTGATTTGGCACCACCCCAGGGCATCTCGCCGGAACTGCAGCGGGATCTGATCGATTCGATTCAGGGTGCCAACTCCCGACATCTGGCCACGCGACGGGGCAACGATGACCTCGCCTCACGGATTGCCAGTTACGAACTCGCCTTCAAAATGCAATCGACGGCGCCGGAGGCGGTGGATCTGTCCACGGAGGATGAAAAGACGTTGCGGATGTACGGCGTTGATAACGAGCAGACGCGTGATTTTGGTACCCGGTGCCTGCTCGCCAGGCGGCTCGTTCAACGCGGCGTGCGATTCATCCAACTGTACAGCGGTGGTGCCCACAATGACGACAACTGGGATGCTCACGGCGACCTTGAGTTGAACCACAACCGCCACGCCGGACGGACTGATTTGCCCATTGCCGCTCTGCTGAGTGACTTGAAGCAACGTGGCATGCTCGACGAAACCCTGGTCGTGTGGGGGGGTGAGTTTGGCCGTCAGCCGACCGCTGAATATGCCAAGGGCTCCGGTCGCGACCACAACTCCTACGGCTTCACGATGTGGATGGCCGGCGGTGGGATCAAGGGAGGCGTTAGCTTTGGGTCCACCGATGAATTGGGATCTCGGGCGGTCGACCATCCGCTGCACGTCAAACACCTGCACGCCACCGTTCTCCACCAACTTGGACTTAATCCAAATCGTCTCTCCTATTTCTACAGCGGTTTGGACCAGAAACTCGTTGGGGTTGAGGAAGTCGAACCGATCCGCGAGATCATTGCTTGATTCGGCGAGATCGCCATGCGGGACGTTCGAATCGACCTGTCTCGTACCCCGGGGGCGTTCTTGAGCGCCGTTTTGGCTTGAAATCCGTCAAACCTCAATCGCGGCAATTGGTAGAATTTAGAGAGTTGAGTCTTCTTGGGTCGCTCTTGGCATTCCCGTCGTCCTGAGGTGAAACCGATGGCCAGACTATTCGTCGTGATGCTGGTTCACCGTTTCCTGGGCCTCTCTTCGCTGTTGATCACCTGCGCCGTCGCTCAGACTCCCGACGATCAAGCCATTCGGATGAGGATTGAGGGACAGCTTCAAACCGACATTCGACTCCGCGACGCCTCCCTGGACATCCACGTGATGGCCGGTCGCGTCACGCTCGAGGGAGAGTTGCCGAGCTTCATCGAGCGGAACCGACTGGAGAGGATTTGCCGACAAATCGAGGGTGTCGACAGAATCTTTAATCGGATCACGGTCGCGCCGAGTCCTGAAACGCAACGGGGCTTGCGGCGTGCGGTGGAAAGGCGTCTGGAAGCGGATCCGGTGCTCAATTCCTCGGAGATTCAGGTGGAGGCGGACGGAAGCACCGTTAAGCTCAACGGTGTGGTGTCCTCTTTGCACGCCATACGGCGAGCACAATCGGTGGCCCAGCAGGTCCGCGGTGTCGCGCGCGTGCAGAACGAGTTGACGCGGGGGCCGGCGGAGGATGCGTCGGAAGTAGTTGCCGATGATCAGATTGCGATGGCGATTCGTGAAGTCTTGGGTAAAGACGATCGATCGCTCAAGCAGTCGATCGACGTCAACGTTGTCGACGGAGTGGTGACGCTTGAGGGAGAAGTGCGCAGCCATCCCCGAAGGCGTTTCTATCGCTATCTGATTGAGCGGATGCGGGGTGTTCGGCAGGTGGACAATCGGTTGGAAGTCATTCGCGCCGAGCCCGGTGAGGGTGAAGAACGCCCTTCACTCGAGGATGCCACGAAGGATGTGCAAATGGCGTTGGACGCTGCTGAACTCCCTAACGCTCAACTTCGCGCGCAAATGGCCGATGCCCAGATTGCCATTGTGGGAAAGGTGGGTTCACTGGCCCAGCAACAGAAACTGCTCCGCTTGGCTCGTGATTTCGCAGCCGGATATCCGCTTGTCGACGCGATGGAAGTTGCCGACCTCGATCGCTCGGCCGAGACGATGCGGAGGGAACTCGAGGAATTGATGAAGACCGATGTACTGTTGGCTGATGCGTCAATTCAGATCGAGTTGGAGGGTCAGGTCGCGAGGTTGGGTGGTCGCGTGGAACGCTTTGCTGACAAGGTGCGAGCCGAAAGGTTGGCGTCGACGGTCCGCGGAATCGGCTCAATCGAAAACCGGCTCGCGGTAGACTGGATGGCGACGGTTTCCGACGAAAGCCTGAAGGAGAGAATTGAGGAACGATGGCGACGAAACCGGTTAACCGCCGATCTTATGGATGAAGTCCGTGTGAGCGTCACCGACGGCCGTGTCTCTTTGCAGGGACGCGTTTCCAACCCCGAGGCGCGTCGCCAACTCGGCATCGTTGCCTCCCGGACCGATGGCATTCGCTCGTTGAAGAACGAGATCGTGGTCGACTTCCGCAACTAAATAAAAAGGGGTGCGCAATGATGATCCGATCTTCCTTCAGTCGTCCGAATGTTCCGCTCCCAGTCTTTCAATCTCGTCAGTGAGCGCCCGCGCGGAAGCGGCGCGAGAATCGAGATCAGGGAAACGGGTGGCCGCCTCGCCGACCCAGTCTTTGGTGCGTCGGACCGGTCCAAAGCTGAATACCACCTTGTCAAGTTGGGGCGATTCGTGCGAGAGATCGTGATCGCGACTGACCGGCATCGTGCAACCACGGATGTGTCCCAGCAGCAGGTAGTCGAACAGATCCAGGTAGCCGTGAACTTGTTCAATCGCTTTGCGAGTCGAGGGATCATCTAATCGGGTACGGGTCCCGGCGGGAAACAGGGCAAATACCCATCCCTGATCACGCAACTTGGCGACGGCCCGTTCGGCCGCCAGGTTGACGAGCCTGCCCTGTCGTTGCTCCTTCTCGCTCCGCTCTGACGCGAACCACGTATTGGGGGTGACGACCACTCGGTTGACCGATTGCACCAGCGGACTTGTCATCCCAACGTCTTCTTCCAACTTGCGTCCGGAGATCCAGATGATGCGATCGAAAAGGGACGGATCCGAATGATCCTCCAGCAACGTGCAGAGCGTTGGAACATCCAGCGTTGATCGGTGATTCAGGCAAAGCAAACACGACTTTCCCCGCTCGGCCAACGAAGCGAGTTCTTTCAGTTGTTCGACACCGCGCAGTCCACTGCCGGGCAGGAGCAGCCGTCGGCAAATGGAAACCACCTCGGGTCGTCTGGCGCGATCGGCAAAACGCACCACCGTCTCGGGGGTCACCGGCGGGGCGGGTGTGGCCAGTCCGCGACGTTGAAGCGATTCCAACTCGCGGGCGAACACGACGCTGCCGTCGCGGTGGGGAAGAGGCGTTTGGTTCTCTTCGTACATGGTGAGCCAGACATGAGTGTTGAATGAGTCATGAGCCACGGGAACCGCCACAGTCTAGGTTACGCCCGCAGCGCCAACATCCAAGCGAGGCCGATCAACAAGACCGCCAAGAAACCAGCAGCGCTCTGGATCATACGACTCTCCAGCCAAGCATCGGGAATCTTGGGCGCGAGCCAGCCGAATAGCATGCCCACGAAGAAGCCGGTTAGATGGGCACCGACATCCGTTTGCTCCCCGCCGATGCCCGTGTAGGCGAACAAGACAAGCCCGGCAACCAGCGGAGTCCAGCGGCGCAAGCCAGCTACACCGTCGGCCACGCCCAACCGAAGCGCGTCAGAAACGATCAGGCCCAGTCCAGCAAAAACCGTGGTCGATGCCCCAAGGGACATGTGGTCGTCGCCCTGGACAATCGCATTGATATAGTTGCCCAATCCGCCGGCGATGACGAGGGCAAGCCAGGTAACGCCACCGCCGAGGATTCCTCCCGCGATCAACCCGAACACGGCGCCAAAAACCAGGTTCGCGATCAAGTGCGCCGCATCGAGATGAAGGGTCAAAGCGGTCAAACACCTCCACCATTGCCCATCGAGAACCTTTGCCGAGTCGACTCGTCCAGCAGAATGCCAATCGCGTCCGAAGGTATCGCTGGCGTCCAGGAACGTAACGTAGAGAAGCACGAGAATGTAGATCACGACGCCAACTTGGGACCCACCTAGTCGGCGACCAGCAGGCCGGTTCGCTGCCGGGGGCGGCGGGTTCTCACGTCGATAGGCGTCCAGTTCCGCGTTGGCTCGGTCCAAGTCCTCGGAATGCACGCTCAACAACCATGAGCCGTCACGATGCTCCACGTCCGCCGGAATTCCGGCGGCCTGGAGCACCAGACGTGACTCCATGCACTCCCGGCGATGCGCGGACCGCAGGACGGTCTCTCGGCTCGATGAAAAGCTCGGCATCGCCTCATGCTGGGCTCCCGCGGTCGGTGACGCAAGGTGAGTTCAGAAGATTCGGCTTGCTTCACCTACGCGATCAATCCCAGTTCGATGTGGGCGTGGCCGCGACGTCGGAACGGAGTACCAGATTCGGGATCGAGTTCGATGACTCGGGTGAAGGCTTCGATCGCCGCTTTCTCACGATATCAGCGCCCCGAACCGATCGAGCTTTGGCCATGTTAGGACCGGTCGGTGTTGAGTTCTTTGCGTGGCGCGGCACGATACCAGACAATCGCACCGGGCCTGCGGAGACATACTTGCGGCAAGTCGCTCCTTGGGTTGATCCGGATAGTGAACAAATGACAACAGGCAGGGGGTGCCCGGAAATTCCGCAGCGGGAAACGCTGGAATTTCAACGTGTAGGCCGGCATCAAGGAGCGCAGCGACGCCGATCCGGCAGAGGTTCTCGCTGGGCGTCGAATTGT
>JARFQX010000378.1 GCA_029287555.1 Rubripirellula sp.
GGCTACAGACCCGGGCACTTTGGCAAATGGCATATTGGGCCTGACGAGACCGACGACACGTACGGAATCGACACCGTCAAGACGATCGGCAAAAGCCAAAGCAAATCGGCAGGTAGAGACGACGATCTCTATTCAGCCGCGATCGATTTCATCAAGGCTAACAAGGACGGTCCTTTCTATGTGAATGTCTGGGGACACGCGACGCACTTTCCCGTGAACACACCCCCCGAACTCGCCGATCAATTCAAAGCTGTGACCGTCGACAGGAAAGACTTCTCGCCAACCATGCAGCACAAGTTCGATGAGTGCCAGACGATCGGCGGCGATCTCGACGATTCGATGCGACAATATCTCGGCGACGTCTACCAAATTGACTTAAACGTCGGGCGAGTTCTGAAGGTTCTTGATGATCTAGGGCTCCGAGACAACACGATCGTTGTCTTCTCCAGCGACCATGGGCCAGCACCGGTGGTTCTCGGCAAGCAAGGTACCACAAAATACTCCAACAACATGCTCGGCTACGCGGGTGAGTTGCGTGGCGGCAAACACGAACAGTACGAAGGCGGCACGCGCGTCCCGTTTATCATCCGCTGGCCCGACAAGGTCGAAGCCGGTCGAGTCGATACGCAAAATGTATGCTCGTTTGTCGACTGGTTGCCGACGCTTTGTGCCATTGCCGGAGTCGAAGAATTACCGAAGCCAATTGATGGTGAAGACATCTCCAACCTCTGGTTCGGTACCGATCGTGAGCGAACAAAGCCACTGTTCTGGAAGACCAGCGCCCCTGGCAGCACACCTGCCATGCGAGATGGGAAATGGAAACTCCATCTTCCACGCAAACAACGCGGCGAACCGGAACTCTACGATCTGTCGATTGACCCCAGCGAAAGCAACAACGTCGCAGAGCAGCAGCCAGTCATCGTGAAAGCACTTTCCAGGAAAATCAAAGCCTGGGTCGCCACGTTGCCCACGGAATACTCCAAGACTAAGAATCATCCAACTCCGAAACGAAGAAAAGAAAACCTATGAGGCTTCATCACGCTTTCCTCCTCTTGCCCATCGTTGGTCTTACTTGCCTGTCAGCCACGGCAAATGACGAGCCTGGACGACCACCGGACATCATTCTCTTTCTGGTCGATGACATGGGTTGGACTGACGGGGGTGTATTTGGTTCGGAATACTACGAGACGCCGAACATTGATGCTTTCGCCAAGCAAGCGATGCGCTTTACTAACGCCTACGCGCATCCGCTTTGCTCGCCCAGCCGGGCCTCCATCCTGACGGGGCAAGAAGAATCTCGGCACGGCATTCTCTCGGCCCACGGACACCTGGAGCCAGAGCCGTGGGGCGCGCAGGTTTATCAGCCTGCCACAAGCCGAGACGAATACCTGCTCACCAAGAGCCGCACTTACCTGAATCCTGATGCGACCACGCTCGCCGAAGCGTTCCGCGGAGCAGGCTACCGCACTGCTCACATGGGGAAGTGGCACCTCGGCTTGACTCAAGAGCATTGGCCGGACCAGCACGGCTTCGAGGTCACGTTTCACTCCGCACCGGATCCCGGACCTCCCGGAAGCACCTACTTCTCACCTCACGGAGTTCACCCGGATGGAAGGCCGAGTGCCGCCCGTCGAGTCGGCAATATTGTCGACGGGCCAAAGGGTGAGCACATCGACGATCGGCTCGGAACTGAGGCAATCAAGTTCATTACCGAACATCAGGATGAATCGTTCTTCCTGAATCTTTGGATGTACGACTGCCACGGCCCCTGGGAAGCCAAACTGGATCTCATTCGGAAGTTCGCCAGGAAAGAGTCTCAGCCCGATGGTCACACCAATCCGGTCTACGCGGCCATGCTGAAGACAATGGACGACAACTTTGGACGAGTCATGACGGCGCTTGATGAACTCGGAATCGCCGACAACACCATTGTTGTTTTCTTCTCGGACAATGGTGGCAACACCCACAGCATGGGCGCGAGCGAACAGAAGCGAAAGATGGCCAACCCAAAGAGCAAGACTTACGGCTACACGAAAATTTACAACGACTACGCTGGTGTGCAGTATCCGACGAAGAATCTCGGTCTGCGCGGTGGCAAAGGGAAGCTTTATGAGGGCGGCGAACGCGTTCCGCTGATGGTCCGTTGGCACCAACACATTCCTGCAGGCTCGGTCAGCGAGACAATCGTCAATAATATCGATCTCTATCCCACGCTGCTTGAACTGACCGGTCAGGCGGTGCCTGAAAATCATGTCATCGATGGGGAGTCCTTTGCGAAGGTTCTCACAGACGGCGAAGAGGGAACGGGTCGGACGAGCATGAGCTACTTTCCCTATCACGGTGGTGGTATCTCGGTGCGTGACGGTGATTGGAAACTCATCCAACACTACCCCCGCAAACCAGACAGCTACGTTGGCCTCGTCGAACTTTTCAATCTGAAAGACGACCTTGATGAATCCAGGGATCTCGCCGGCGAAATGCCCGACCAAGTGGCGGAGCTCCGCAGGCTGATTGAGTCGCACTTTGAGAAGACGGGGGGCCTTCCGCCGAAACACAACCCGAACTTTCAACCAGGAACAACCGCGCCGACAAAATTCAGGAGCCCCACGCATGGATTGGTTCCCAAGCAATGCCGTATCAAGTCGATCGACGCCGCCATTCGCGTGATTGCTCAGGGAAAGAATCCCTTCCTGGGAACGGCTCAAGTGAAACTGAACGGACCGATCACGCTGCACCTGCAAGCTCGGGGCATCGATGGCAAGAGTGGGACGGGACGTGTTCAGTGGCGAACCCAAGATCAGACTGAGTTCCCTGTAACCGGCCAGACGGTGGACTTCGGCGTCCCAGAGTCGACAACGTGGCAAGACATCACTGTGCAAGTGCCTGTCGAGGGACAAAGTCAGTTGCTCCGCCTGTATGTACCGGCCACTGACGGTCTCGACATCCGCTCGATCCGCTGGACAGCTCAGGACGGGACACCGGTTCAGTGGGATTTCTCAAAGGAGCGCCGGTAAAGAAAGAGCGGAAAACAAGCCTCAGATTTCGTAGTGGACGAGGTGACGAGTCCCAGGCGGAAGGTCGCGCAACCTCGTCCACTAGAACAAGACTTGATCGCTCTTTCCCTGGGCGACAACGCGTTTGTGATGAAACATCAAAAAGAGATCCATCAACGGAAATAGAATATGCGGAAGTATTCAACACTCCTTGCCCTCATCGGCTGCATTCTGTCCTCACCTGTGTCGGCAACAGAAGAAAGCCGCCCGAACATCCTCTTCATCCTGGTGGATGACCTTGGGTATGCAGACCTGGGCTGTCAGGGCAGCAAGGAGATCCGCACGCCTCACATCGATGCGCTTGCAGCTTCAGGCCTTCGCTTCACCGATGCTTATGTCACCGCACCGCAATGCGGTCCGTCGCGAGCCGGTATCATGACAGGCGTTCACCAGGCTCGTTTCGGTTATGGGGACAATGAAATCAACGGCGGTCTTCCTGATCCGAACGTCCTTCCCCTGATGCCCGAGTATCTCAAGCTGGCCGGGTACCGGACCGGTCTCGTCGGACAGTGGCACCTCGGTCAGGGCACGGAATCCATGTTGAGCAAGACGGAGCGAGACGAATACCGCAAGGTTCGGAAGAAAGAGCCTTTTTCGCAGAAGCGGGTGGAGGCTGCTAAACCCTGGAAAAGGGGATTCGATGAAGGGCTCTTTTTCGTTGGCGGCGGCGGCCACTACTTTCCTTTCCGCGAGAGACACGCAAACAATCCGAGCTCCAATTACTTCACGTTCAAGGGCCCTGATCGGCAACCTGAACGCTACAAGCGTGATGCAAACGCTTTCAAGACCGACTTCCTCACCGACGCGGCAATTGACTTCATCAAGAGCAAGGACAAGAAGCCCTGGTTTCTTTATCTCTCCTATACCGCTCCTCACACACCGCTGCAGGC
>JARFQX010000490.1 GCA_029287555.1 Rubripirellula sp.
CCTTCGGAGATGTCCGATTATGACGGCCGAAGTCTCTTGGCCGCCTGGACGCTGCTTTGGCATCCCAGCCTGCTAGCTGATTGCGGACAGCTGCCCACTTGGTATCGGGCCGATGCCCCCCCGGATGCGCTCGACAACCGACTCTTCGCCGTTCCCGAGCCGAGCCAGAGTTGGTTGCCCGATGGGCTGGCGGTTCGCGCGGCCGATTGTCCGACCTGCCAATGGATCACCGGAGCCTCCCGCACGGAGATGCTCGGACAACTCCCCATCGACCGGCTTCCCCAAACACCGGAACACTCGCCCGGGACCAAGTCGCCCGGGACCAAGTCGCTTGGGAGCAAGTCGCTTGGGAGCGGGGGACGAACCGTCCAGGTCGAGGACTTCTTTGCAGCGGGCTACGCCTTTCTGCAAATCCAAGTCATGACGCGGCGGCTTCGTTACACCAGTAACATTGATGAAATCCACCTGCAGAATCGCGTGGTCGCCGCTGCCCAGGCGTTCATCGCGGGAGACGCCGACACGGCCGCCGACTCGCTGCACGACGTCTTCGACTGCCTGGCAGAAGAACGCGATCACTATTTCTCGTCCGACCCCCACCTGATCGATCTCGTTCTAACGAGCCCCTCGACGCTGGACGGTTTGTTGGAGTGGCTTGACGGCCCGGAAATCCTCGCCCGGGTTGCTGCTTCGGAACAGACAGTTGGGCCGGACTCGCCGACACGCGATGGGGGCGCCGGCGGCCCTGCCTCCGGCCTCGCCTCTTCCCCCCATCTCGCGGCCCCGCTGAATGTGCTGATCGATGGCGAAGTCGCCGCGGCGATCGGCGGTCTCGATTCGGCGCGAACGACGCGGCTCAAGCAGCTGTTGGCAAGCGGCGCGATTGGATGGGCCGGCGGCGGGCCTCCGGCCTCGGCGTGCCTCGACACGATGACTTACTCGCAAGCCGAGTCGGTCTTCGAATCCGTCCATCGCCAAACCGCTGACACGTTGGGATCGGCGCCGACTGTTTACGGGCGTTTTTCCGGTGCCACGCCCTCCGATATGACCGCCACGCTGGTTCGCCTCGGTTACTGCGGAATGATTCCGATCGATTTTGCTGGCGGCAGCGGCTTTGGGGACGAAGCCAAGGTCATTCTGCAAGCGGCTGGCTCACAACTCGAAGCGCTCACGGCCAAACCGATCGATGCCTCGCAAGATGCGTCCTTTTTGACCTTGGGAACTCGCTTGGGAGAATCGATCGACAGCGGCGAGATTGCCACAGCCTTGTTGGCGCATTGGCCTGGCCAGACGTGCGATGCCTTCGAGGATCTAAAGCGGGTGGCCACTTGGAGTCTTTGCCTGGGCCGGTTCTGGAACCTCGCCGACTACTTTCAAAAAGGCGAACACCCCTACCATCACGGCACCGCAAGCTCCTCGTCTCCCCGTTCGGCGGAACTGCTTGCATCAATGGTCAGCGATGGAACCGCCGACCCCTTGTCCGAGCCTGCCAACGCTTTCCGCCAAGCCCTGCTCGATGAGCAACAGGCGATGTTTGCCGGCATGCGCGAACTGGTCATCGGACCGAGCGAATCCCAGACCTCGAATAGTGCGGATTCGAAAGATGAGGCTTCGAAGGGTGCGGATTCGAAAGGCGATGGGCAAAATGAATCTTCGCCTGCCGGTGATTCATCCGTCGAGTTGGCTTCGGCAATCGGGGCCCCGGTCTGCGACGCCGCAAGCCAGTCGCGGTCGACGCTGCTGATCAATTCACACTCGATCGGTTGCCGGCGAAACGTCACGCTGGCTGCGTCGCTGCCACGGAAATCGGACCACCTCTTCGCTGCCACGATCGAATCGGGGCAGGCGGTGGCAACAGTCGACGTCCCCAGTTGTGGTTTCGTCTTGATCCGTGACGACGCGGGTCGCGGCGCTCAGGCGGGGATCGCGGGACGGATTCGCGAAATGCTGATGGGAGGCCCGCGGTCGATCGCCGAATCGGGGCACTTGCAAAATGAATTCATGGAAGTGGCGCTGAGCGATGAGTCGGGGGGAATCTCGGGTGTCTACAGCGGAGCCATTCGGGGAAATCGTTTCTCCTTTCGCCTGGTGCACGTCTCGGCGAATGGCGAGGAAGCGATCATGCATTGCGATCGCATGGAGGTCATCCAATCGACTCCAAGCCAAGGCTGCCTCGAAGCAACGGGCACAATTCGTGCGGGCAGCGGACCAGACAGCGATCGGTTGGCGGCTTTCAAACTTCGCTACACGTTGCATCGCGGGTCTCGTTTTCTGCAGGTCGAGGGGGAAATCGATCCAGCGTCGCCCGTGGCCGGTTCTCCCTGGAACCATCACTACGCAGCTCGAGTCGCCGTTGCCTCGGAAACACCGATTTGTCGAGCCCTGGTCCGAGACAAGGCTCATCGGGCTACTTCCCGTCGCATGGTCGCGCCGCTGGGGATCGTGATCGACGAAGCGGAAAGGCAAACGCTCGTGTGCGGCAGTGGGCTGGCCTTTCACCGGCGAGTCGGTGATCGTTTTCTCGACACTCTGTTGCTCGTGCAGGGCGAGCGTGAGCCCGCCTTCAAGATCCACTACGGTTTCGACGTTTCCTCTCCAGTGGCCTCCGCCCGCGCAATGATTGCGCCACCGCTCGCGTTGCCGGTTCAAGCTGCCGAAAGCACACCCGAAATTGGCTGGATGGTGCACGCCTCTCCAAAAGACCTGTTGGTCTCCCAGATGGAGGTCCAGACGCGCAGCGACGGACGTTTGGCGGCCGTGCTGAGAATCATTCAAACGCAACCGCAATCTTGCAAAGCCAAGCTTCGATTCTTTCGAGATGTCGAATTGGCGCTGCTGGTCAAGGACCAACCCGAGAGTCTACTGGATCAAACGCTGGAGGAACTCGGCAAAGCCTACGAAGTCGAGCAGAACGAGGTGGCGTGTGAGGGTGACCAAGTTTCCCTGTCGATCCCCAGCCACGCGGTCGCCGACTTGTTGGTCCTCTTTGTTGCCTGAGCCAATGCTAAAGTAGAATTGGAACAACCGCGGTGACGATGTGTATGCGGTGCCTTTGAGAATCTAATGGCAACCACTGAACCCGCTAACAAGCTGAGCTTCCGACAGGCCATTCTCCGGAGCGGTCTGATCGATGAGCGCCGATACCGCAAGGTGGTCGAACGGACCGGCACGGATGATGAGACGGTCGTTGCGGCCACGCTCGTCAAGAGCGGTGTGATCACCGAGTATCAAGCCGAGCAATTGCAGTATGGTCGCACGAAGTTTCGACTTGGTCCCTACCTGATTACCGATGCCATCGGCCAAGGTGGGATGGGCCAGGTCTTCAAAGGCATTCACGAAGTGATGGGGCGCCAGTGCGCCGTGAAGGTACTGCCACTTGGCAAGTCTACCTCGGAGTCCCGGGCCGCTTTCAAGCACGAGATTCGGATTCAAGCCGGACTCGACAGCCCATACTTGGTCCGCGCTTATGACGCGGGCAAAGACGGCAACGTCCACTATTTGGTAACCGAGTTCGTTCCCGGTAGCGACCTGCGGCGGTTGATCCGAAACAACGGGCCGTTGTCGATGAACGATGCCGCCAGGATCATCGCACAGGCCGCGCTCGGTTTGCAGCACGCGCACGACCTGGGGATGGTCCACCGCGACGTCAAACCAGGGAACATCTTGGTGACGCCGGAGGGTCACGCCAAGGTTTCCGACATCGGGCTGGCCACCTGGACCATGAGCCTGGAGAACGATCCCAGAGCGGGCAAAGTTGTGGGAACCGCCGATTACCTGTCTCCCGAGCAGATTCGAGACCCCAAGACGGTCGGGCCGCTGAGCGACATCTATTCACTCGGTTGCACGCTCTATTACGCCGTGACGGGCAAGGTCCCCTTTCCCGGTGGCGATACTCGCAGCAAGTGTCGGCGTCACTGCGAACAAACGCCCTGGCATCCGCGGAAGTTCGCACCCGATTTGTCGGAGGAGTTTGTCGACATCATCGCCGACATGATGGAGAAGGACCCCGGGCGGCGTATCCAATCGGGTGGCGAAGTGGCCGAACGACTCGAGCCATGGTCCAGCGCGTCGACGGAGCTGGTCGACCTACCGATTGATCGTCAGTCTTGGACGCCGCCACCGCCACCACAAGAACCTTCCCAGATTCGCGAAACACCCGAGTTGGCCGATGGAGGCGGTTCTTCGGGCGCCCTGAGCGCCTCGGCCGGTTACTCCGACTCGCTATCGATGCCGTCGATCCCGGAGGATTGGACGCCCGATTCGCCGCCGCCTCGCCGCAGCAGTCACACGCTGGCCATTGCAATCGCTCTGGCCCTAGCGGTCCCGATCAGTCTCTTGGTGGGGGCCATCATCGGCTTTGTGATCCGGGGAAGCCTGTAACAGGCCGGTTCCCCGGGTGTGAGCCACGGATCTGCACCAATGGCCACGAAGGGGGATCTCGGCCGAGGGAAGTAAAAAAGAAAAGACGGGGACAGGGCCAAAGAAAGGACGGGGACAGGGCTGATTCCGGGAGTGAGCCACGAATCTGCACGAAGGGACACGAAGGAGGATCTTGGTGGCGGGAAGCGAAGAGAGGGTGGGAGGCAAGGGAGAAGGGGACTGGGCCGGCGAGGAGCGGATTGGAATGGCGTTGGGTCGCTGGCCGGATTGGGGGAAGCGGACGTGGGAAGCTGCCTGGGGCTTGCGATTCGGGGACGCCATTGGGTGTTCGGGGACTGGCCGCCGGTCGGGCAAACCCGGTTTGTTGGTGCGGTTTGTGCCGATTGGTTCAAGGTTGCCGATTAAAGCGGTCGATAAGGACGATGTGACGAATCGGACGGAAAAGCCTGTTCTCACCGGAAAGACGCTGCGATCTTGACGATTGCGATCCGGCCACCTAGACTCTGCTCTGTTTTAAGTCGAAAGTGGCAAAGGGTTTACATCGATTGCCGAAGTAGCGTCTCGGTGCGACAGGGAGTCAGAGTGACCAAGAAAGACATCGTGAGAACGATCTCGGAAGAGGTTGGGCTGACTCAACAACAAACGAAAGATATCGTCCAAAAGACGTTTGACGCGATTATCGAGTCCTTGGTACGAGAACGGCGGATTGAACT
>JARFQX010000516.1 GCA_029287555.1 Rubripirellula sp.
GATTCGAGCCGAATCCCGACTTCGGCTGCTTGTCAAGCTTCGCGTTTTCCTCGGTCAACTGCGGATAACTGGGGACGATTTCGTCCACGTCTCGAGGGATTGCGCGAATTTCGTGCAGGCGGGTCTCGAGGCCACTGAGCAGCTGACGTCTTTGGTGCACACCGGCGACGTACGTGTAGAGATTGTCCGATGACAACAGGCTGTTGGTGACCAAAGAGAACTCGATTTTCGGTCGTTCTCGTCGCAGTTGTCGTAGCGACTCCAACGGTGTTGAAGTCTCCCATCAGAACGAACGCCGAATCATCCTTCTGCAGTTCTTTCACCCGTTCGCGAACGGCCCACAGTTGGTAGGCCCGCTCCCGCCTTTGAACACTCAAGTGCGTGTTCATGACCACAATCGGAACTCCGTTCCATTCAACCTCAATCTGAAAGATCCGACGTGGTTCACTCTTACTACTCAAACGGGGAAGGTCGTGGCAATCGATGCGTCTCGGATGGAGATCGGGGTGACAAAGAAAGGCAAGTCCATACTTTCCTTCCGTTTCGGGCGAGGAGGGAAAGTGCTCCCACTCGACCAGGCGGCAGAAATGGGAACTCATTCCCACAATTTGCCCGAGTTCTTCCGGTTGGTGGACCCATGCGGTGCGCGGGCAGGCAACATCGACTTCCTGCAAGGCGACAATGTCCGCTCCGCTCGCTTCAATCACCTCCGCCACGAGGCGCAAAGATGGATCCAACCGTGCCGATCGGCACGAATGCACATTCCACGTTAGGAGACGGAGGCAATCGAATGGGATCGACTGGCCGGCGATGGGTCACTCCCTTGCTCTTGAAATCTGCTTTGGAAACGACAAACCGAGATTCAGCAGTGACGACAAAGGAATCTTAGTCTTTGTGAGCTAATCGACACACACATTTGCAAACCATGGAAACTCCGAAAGGCGGGGCGATCGTTGGCGATGCCCGTCGCAAAAAAGAGATTGTCCGTTGGCAGGCCTATCTCGCTGGTTTTGCCGAACCCTCCGCACCGCGACTCGAGGCCGCTTCGTTCGGCTCGGAAACGTTGAGTTCTCGCATCCACCAGTCAAGGTACTCGCGATCCGACGTATTGGGATCGAGGCCGCGAGCCTTCATCGTCTTGGTGTACCACTCCCATTTTTCGGCCCGCAACGCATCGAGGTCGACTGTTTGACTCTCGTCGATTCGGCCCTTGTCATCGGTTTCGCGAATCCATTTCTCGACATCCCCCCGCATCGACTCGAGCTGTTCGCGGTAAGCCGGATCAGCCGCGAGGTTATTCATTTCATGCGGATCCGCCGTCAAATCGTACAGTTCTTCGGAAGGTCGGGTCGCTTCCATCATCGGGGACGTCCATTGTCCTTCGGCGTGCAGCACTTTCATCAGTGTGTCGACCGGATATTGCAATCGCTTGTAGCTGCTGTGCTGCATGTAGGGGATCTCGGGATAAAAGTTGCGGATGTACTTGAAGTCACGCGTGCGCACGCTGCGAATCCGGTCCACCGCTTCACCGCAACGGTCACGTGCAGCAAACAAACGTTCATGGCCATCCCAACTCGCATTCATCAGATCGCTCCCCACCAGTTTCACCTGATCTGGGACCGCGACCCCAGCAGCGGCCAACGTCGTCGGCATTAGGTCCAACAGTGACACCAAGCGTTCATCAACGGTGCCGGGAGACACTCTTCCCGGCCAACGCACCAGGAGCGGAACATTCAGTCCGCCATCGTAAAGCCATTGCTTGCCGCGGACATGCGGTCGTCCGTGATCCCCAAAAAAGATGACAAGCGTGTTGTCCGCGAGGCCTTCGGCGTCAAGTCGATCCAGCACCTCGCCAACTTTTGCATCCAGCACCTCAATGCTGCTCAAATAATTGGCCCAGTCGGCTCGCGTGACCGGGTGATCGGGGTAGTACGGGGGAATCGGGGCATCGGGAAAATTGCCCGTGCGTTCGACGAATGTGCGATGCGGTTCCTTGATTTGTACCTGAGCAAAGAAAGGCTGGCCGGCGGCTCGCTGCGTCCAATCGTGCCCGTCAAAAAATGTTTTCGAATCGTACTGGAAGTTGAAATGCGACTTCGCAAGCCTCTTGTCATCGTCTGCCGTGCCCCGTCCATTGCAGACGAAATACCCAGCCTTTCGCATCAAGCCGGTGACGGTCGCCGTGGATGCGGGCAACTTGGGCTTCACCCGCGTGTTGTGATGATGGCCACCCACCGTCGTTTGATACTGACCTGTTTGAAACGCGGTTCTTGAGGACGAACAAACCGGAGCGGTCGAGAAAGCATGGATGTAACGAGCGCCCTTGGCGGCCAGGCGATCCAGATTTGGCGTCGAAACACCGGGATACCCGTAGCATCCAAGCTCCGGGCCAAGGTCATCGGCAATGATCCAAACCACGTTGGTCGGTGATTGGGCGAACGCGGCAGCGGAGAGCATCCAGGCAATGAAAGCGACGCTCATGACGATGCATCTCGACCATCGGAGGTCGTCGGGGACTTGTCGTGTCCCCATTTGATTTACCATCTCTTTCTCCAAGAGCGCCGGGTCTTCAAGTGCCATCTCTTTTAGCCTGTAAATCAACTTGTTCCGATTTTGGATCAGCGTTACTGATTGCATCTTAGTTGAGGGTGTCCGGGAATTCGAAGTAGGCCGAATCAAGCGTAGCGCCGATCCGGCATTGAAAAACGATTCGACGCCGAGCAAGAAAGATTGCCGGATCGGCGTCGCTGCGCTCCTTGATGCCGGCCTACACGTTGAAATGTCGGCGTCTCCCGCCACCGAATTTCCGGACACTCACTCTTAGTTTCTAGTACCGTATGTCTTCAGACCCAGCGCTCAAACAGCTTCGCTGAGTTCGATCGCAGTCTGGGACCGACTGGGCTACAGTTGTTGCAGCACCCACCCCCCCGACGCATGCCTAGGACCAAAAGCCGGCCGTCCGCTCGATGACCCAGAACATCGCGATAGAACCAATGGCGTATGGCGCCAACCTCTGCAGTTGACTTGGTAACCGCGTGGGCAACCAGCTCAGCGTCCCGATCAGCAGCAGCACAGCGGCGACGAACACTAGTTGCCCGGCCTCGACACCCACGTTGAAGAACAAGAGTGCCAGTGGAATCGCATGCGTCGGCAAACCGACTTCGTTCAAGGCACCCGCAAACCCAAGCCCGTGCAGTAACCCAAAGGTGAACGCAATCAACCAGGGCGCTTGCTCGGTTAGCCCCGGCCGGCCCTTGCGCGTGCGAATGATCTCGACGGCCACGAAGACGATGCTCAACGCAATGCACGCTTCAACCGGCGGCCCCGGCACATTCACGAAGCCAAGCGTCGCCAAAGCCAAGGTGATGCTGTGGGCGACGGTGAATGCCGTAATCGTTCCGACTAAACGCTTCCATCCGTCGACAAGCAGCAGCAGTGCGAGGACAAACAGCAAGTGATCGATCCCCAGCAGGATGTGTTCGACACCCAGCACGAAGTAGGTCCAAGCCAACTGCCAGGCGCTCGGCGAGGCCTCAACGACCAGCGACGGAGATTCGGGCATCATCCGAGCGACCTGCGTGGAACCATCCAACCTCTCGATGCGGACGAGCACGTCCGTGAGCGTCGTTCGTAATCCGTCGATATGAATCGTCTGGTCGACGAGTCCCCCGGGCGCGTGAATGCTGGATCGCTCGACGTAGGCGTTGTCCGCGAACAGTCCGCGCGGCTCGGATTCAATCTCGCAGGATTCAGGAAATCTCAGATAAAGGCCCAACCGCAAGTTGTCTCCCATCGCCGGCACTTTCCACAGCACATCGAACCTCTCCGCATCTGTCTGCGTCAGTTCCAAGTAGGCCGGGCGTACTTCGTGGGCCGTGGCAACGCCAGAGAACATTGCCAAAACGAACAGGCATGAAGTGAAACAACGTCCCAGCAGCGTACGTGCGTCGATTCCCAGAGGACCCGTGCGAATTGGCTTCATGGCTGCTCCACGGCGAACGGGGGCCAATCGACGACCACTTCGTACTTCTCGAGCAAGCCTTGGTAAAACTGCTCGGCCAGGGCTTCCCGCTGGGTCTGCATCCAATCGCGCACGACTGCATCGCGAACATCATCGAGTTGTGCTCGCTTCCCTGCTTGAAACTGATCGACGATGGCCGCATGAACTCCGAACGCGGACCTCACCGGAGCTGTCCAGATCCCGGATTCTAGCTCCATCAAAGCCTCAGTAAACTCTTGACCGAAAAGGTTGCTGATTTCTCGCTGCGAGACGTCTTCATAGCGGAACCCGAGCAATGTTCGATCGCCCTGTTCTTGTGGATCGATCGACGGATCCCCTTGCAATGTGGCCGCTAGATCGCTGACCACGCTCTCCAGGTCATCGCCGTGCTTGGCGGGATCGAAGAACACCTGCCGAAACGAAAGTCGTGGCTCAACACGATAACTCGCTTGGTGTTCATTCAAGTATTCTGCTAATTCTTCATCGGTCGGTTCCAACGCGTCGGCGATGTCCTGGGCGACGAAGTCAAGCTTTTGACGTATCCGCCTGCGTATGATCGTGTCATTCCGATCCAGCCCCAGCGCCAGGCCCTCACGATAGGCCGCTTCCTCACGAACGTAGTCATCGACCAGTCCGTTGAGTTCTTCCCGGGTCGGCGGTCGCTGCCAGGTTCGCGTGAAGAGCGCGACCAAGTGTTCAATCTTTCCAGCCGGAACGACAATGGTTTGATCGTCAGCGACTTCGCCCTGCGACCCGCTGACATAACCATACAAGGCAAAGAGCAACCCACCCAACAACAGGAAATGCAGCAGCGGTTCGCGCATCAATCGCACGAACCAGGTTGAATGACGGTTCTGAGAAGGTAATTCGACGTTCGATGCGTCATCTGCACCTTCATTCATGCATCGGGACTCCGTCTTGAATCGAGGATTCACTCGCGGTGGACCGGGAAGAGACATCTCGCAAGTCAGGCGGGATCTCTCGTCTCTCCGACGGTGATGATCCGATCTTAGTCTGCGAAGACTGGACCACAACCGTACCAGTGTTTGTCCCCGGACGCATGCCCCAAGCAACTTCGCTTTGTTCGATTACAGTCGCGTACAGCCTGGGCTACAGTCGTAACTTCGAGGTTAGTCCAGTGTCTATTTC
>JARFQX010000564.1 GCA_029287555.1 Rubripirellula sp.
CGAAGTAGGCCGAATCAAGCGAAGCGCAGATCCGGCACCGAACAACGATTCGACGCCGAGCAAGAACCATTGCCGGATCGGCGTCGCTGCGCTCCTGGATGCCGGCCTACACGTTGAAATGCCAGCGTTTCCCGCTACGGAATTTCCGGACACCCTCCGGGAATTGAATGCCGAGCCAGCTTCGCAATCACATTCCCGGGCATCCTCGACTACGGGCTAGTCCGCGGCAACTGTTCGAGACGAATCACTGGCTTTTCGTCCGCGGAAGACTTTCGTGTGAAGGTCTCGCCTGGGATGCCCGTTTCGGCGAAGAAACCGCAATTGCGAAGGTAGAAATGACTGCCTTGGGCACCTCCGACGAAATCGAGCCGATGTCGTCCCCGCCCGGTCGCGTCGACGGAGAAACGTGCCTGAGTGCACTCGTGCCATTGTCCTGTGGCGTCACCGACCCAGACATTCCCGTACGAAGCTCCCCGCTGCTGATACCCAAATGACGGATTGAAACTTTCCAGGAAGGAGTGGAATCCGCGCAGCGTTGTGTCGGTCTTGGGACGCCGAAAACTGGCGATCAATCGCCAGTCGTTGCTTCCTTTTTCACCGAACCACGCGGTGTAGATCGTGCTGCCGCGCCCATCCGGTTTCACTTCGGTCAAGAATCGATAGGTCGTGGCTGTCTTCCATGGAAAGACCAGGAAGCTCTGTCCTCCGGAACCCTCGTTGCCAAACTCACCGATACGGACCCCATCTCCTTTGCCAAGTGCGACGATCCGTTGATCTTGGGGAATGTCGCGAGGATTGTCGGTCTTGAACGGGCTCCAAACGGAAAACAGGATGCGGCGTTCTTTGGGACTGTTCACCTGCATCCCAAAGTAGCCTTCGCCGAAACCATTGGCCATGTAAAAAGAACCGATGGGATCCTGGCCCGTCGGCACCGTGATCTCCGAGTAAGCGTATTGCAGCTCGGGTTCACGCGGGACTTCATAGCGAAGGTGCACCGAAGGCCCGCGGCGTCCCCAATAAAACATATTGCCATCGTTGTTCTTCACGTAGTCAAGCTGTAGGCCATCGGTTGGCGATGAAACCAGCAAGTCGCGAAACTCACCAAAGGATGGTCCGGTCCGCTCGGTGCCGACGAGATTCACTCGGACATAACCAGCCTTCGCGACACGAATGGCTCCGAGTCGGTGCGGTTTGAAATCCTGGCCTTCGATCGCGACCTCAAACGTTTCCTCGCCGACGCTGGCGACGACCGTCGAACGTCCTTCTGTATTGCGGGCGACCAATTCCAGTTGCAAGTCGGCAGCTCGATCAACGCGAAAGAAGATCGAGAAGACTCCCTGCTCGTCGTCCCAGACAACCGTGCCACGGCGGAGCACCCAATCGTGGCCCGGAATTGGCGCCGTGCGAAAGCTATTTCCCCCAAGAGGAACGGTCCAATCGTCCCCGCTTGATACTTGGGTGACCAACGCGACGGACGCCAGGAGGAGTACTCCGAATGCATGTCTCATGATGTGAAAGTCCTCGTGTTTCCCATAGTGCTTTGTCAAACTTGGATTTTGGGTGGCTGACCCCTTTTCCCGACCCCGGTTCAACCCCATTTTTAAAGTCTGACAAAGCACTAAAATCTTCCCGCCTCGCTGGCTCCCTCAAAACGAACCGGCTTCGGAAGCCCCCCTGCTTTGATTGATCGACTTGCCATTGCCGGTTACCGCTCGATCCGCTCGATGGTCGTTTCGCTGGGCACGTTGAATGTTGTCACCGGTCCCAATGGAAGTGGCAAGTCTAATCTCTACCGCGCGCTAAGACTTCTTGCAGAATCCGCCGAAGGCCGTCTGGTGCATTCGCTCGCTCGCGAAGGAGGATTCGAGTCGGTGCTCTGGGCGGGACCGGAGACGATCTCGCGGGAAATGGCATCTGGGCAGGTTCCGATTCAAGGAACGATGCGAAAGAAGCCGATCAGTTTGCGACTGGGATTCACCGCGGACTCATTCAGCTACACGGTCGAGCTTGGCATCCCGGCGCCGTCGGGCTCCATGTTCGATCGAGACCCCGAAATCAAGCGAGAGTGTCTTTGGCGGGGTTCGATGATGACCGCCAAGCAACTCTGCGCCGACCGTCGCGGGAGCTCTCTGCGGTGTCGGCTGGAGAAGGGCAAGTGGCAAGAAGTCGAATTGCCACTCTCTTCCCACGCGAGCATGATCGCCGAGTACGCGGATCCCTTCACGGCGCCCGAATTGATCTTGATGCGTGAAATCCTTCGCCGTTGGCGATTCTACGACACGATTCGCACCGACCTGGACGCGCCCGCCCGTTTGCCCTCGGTCAGCGCGATGACCCCGATCATGTCCGCCGATGGCAGCGACCTGGCTGCGGCGCTGCAGACCATCGGCGAGATTGGCGATAGCGAGGGGCTCTATCGAGCGATCGATGATGCCTTCCCGGGATCGCAGATTCAAATCACGCCGACACGCGCGGGGCTGCAATTGAGTCTCCGCCAACCGGGGATGCTTCGCGAGTTGACCGCGGCTGAACTTTCCGACGGGACGCTCCGGTATCTGCTGCTGGTGGCTGCCCTGCTGACGCCTCGACCACCGGAACTGATGGTGTTGAACGAGCCCGAGAACAGTCTGCATCCCGACCTGATTCCCGCGCTCGGTCGATTGATCCAATCGGCCGCCGAGCAGACCCAGTTGATCGTGGTGAGTCACAACCCGATGTTGGTCGAAACGCTCGAGTCGGATGAAAGCTGCATGGCCATCCGTCTGGACAAGCCCATGGGTGAAACCGTCGTCGAGCGCGCGAATCTTCTGGATCAATATGGCTGGAAATGGCCGCCACGTTGACCATTCATCGACTCGACCGAGACGTGGTGCCCTCGCCATCGGCGATGCAATACAGGTGGCGTCGGCCGCGGAGGAATAGTTCGCCCTGCGAAATAGCGGGCGACGCATAGATGTTCTCGCCGAGCGTGTTTTCGGCCACCAATTCCGGCTCGGGTCCAGGTTTGAGCACCTTCGTCACCCCGTCATCGGCGCAGAAATAAACCAAACCGTCGGCCGCGCAGAGCGATGCGCTGTAATGCTTCCCCAGTCGGGTCTGCCACAGTCGCTCACCGGTTCGCGTGTCAAAGCAGTTCGCCGTCCCTCGGTCATCCGCCACAACCAGGTAGTGCTCGACCAGTACCGGCGATGGAACGTAACAGCGCGCATTGGTCTGATGCCAAACCACGTGAGAATCCGTGACATCACCGATTCCATCCGGGCGAATCGCGATCACATGATGGGTCGGGTATCCTCCGACGGCGTAGAATTTTTCTCCATCAAACACCATTGACGCGACGAACTGCTCGGTTGGACCTTCGACATTCCAAATCGGTTGACCGGTGTTTGGATCAAAACTGGCAACGCAGTGACTGCCCGAGAGAACCATTTGATCCTTTTCGTCGATGCTTCGTACCAGCGGCGTGCTATAGCTTCTCGTCTTATGACGGCGCGATTGTCTCCACACCTGTTCGCCGGTGAACTTGTTCAACGCGACCAAGTAGGAATCGCCATCGTGATCACCGTTGAAGATCACGGTGTCGTGATAGATCACGGGGTTGGTGCAGAAACCGTGCGCACTGACAAACGGCCCCGGACGAGTCATCCAAACCTCGTTCCCTTCGAAGTCGTACGCCGCTGCGACCATCGTGCCGGGATAAATCATCCGTTCGCTGCCCACATTGGGCGCGAGGATCTGGTCGTCTCCCGGTTCAAGAAAACTGACGAAAACCAACTCACCGTCGGTCGCCGGCGTGCTCGAAGCATAACTGTTCAGCGCGTGTTTTGATTCCAGACGCGCTTCGATGACGGTGCGTTGCCACAGCAAATTGCCCGTCGCGCGGTCGATGCAGATCAGCACTCGCTCGAGCGAATCGGGAAGACAAGCGGTGACAAAGATCCGATCATTCCACACGATCGGACTGGAGTGACCTTCCCCCGGAAGCGCCGTCTTCCAACGAACGTTCTGACCACTTGCGCCGTTCCAACGTAGTGGCGCCGCATCCGCAGCGCTGCCATCGCCGCGCGGGCCGCGCCACGAAGGCCAATTCTCCGCGCGTCCAGACAGAACCGTGCTCATGATCACGGTGAGAAAAACGACGATCTGTTGCTGCTTCATCAAACGGACCGCTGGTCGCAAGCTTCGAGACGGATCAGGACGGTGTGGGTCAACGATCAGAAAATTGTAACGTCACCCGACGGAATCAGGCATTGCGTCGAACGATGACGATGAATTGGAGATCGACACGGATTGACGACCCCCGGGAGCCAATGGAGCAGGTGCAACCATGGCCGGATGCGGTCGTCATCGCGCGATCGCCGGTGAACAGAACCCACGAGGCGATGCGGAAGCTATTGGAGCGGAATTGACACTTAAAAAACTTGGGATTCAATTGATGTTCTCATCGCGTCACGGAGTGGCGCGGTTGCCCCCCCCGCCATTGCGAACGGTGACAATCGGCTTGCCGCGTTTGCGTTGCGGCCGGTTTTCGGCCCACTGCCAACCGGACTCGGCAGGACAATCAACGCGATCCCTAAGTCAAAAAGGTGAAACGAAAATCGCTACCAATCCTGAAATCTCCGGCTATCCGTATACCCACGCGGATTGCGGTTGCCAGCATGATTACCTGTTGCCGGCATTGGCCCATGAGTTGGAAAGAATGACACTCTCGGAGAACCGCGCGTTCGACCTCGGTTGCGGCAACGGATCCGTCGCCAATTGGCTTGCCACTCAGGGATTCCAGGTCGCTGGCGTTGATCCGTCGCAAACCGGAATTGCCGAAGCCAATCGAGCGTTTCCGCACCTCAATCTGCGGGTGGGGTCGGCCTACGACCCTCTGGTTGAGTCGTTTGGCACCTTCCCCCTGATGATTAGTCTGGAAGTCGTCGAACATGTCTACGCGCCCCGAGACTACGCGAGATGCGTCCATGACCTGTTGGAACCGGGCGGGTACGCGCTCGTCTCGACCCCCTATCACGGCTATCTAAAGAACCTTGCCCTCGCGTTGACGGGCAAGATGGACGACCACTTCACGGCGCTCTGGGATCACGGGCACATCAAATTCTGGTCGCCAAGAACGATCACGCGGTTGTTCGAGGAGGCCGGACTCGAAATCGAACGGATCCATTGCGTTGGACGCATTCCCCAATTCGCAAAGTCGATGATCGTGGTGGCGCGGAGAAAATAACGAGCCCAAACTCCGGGTCGCAGACGTCCAATCGCGCAGACTCCCGGTCGCGCACCGAGACGGCCCGTAAGCCGTTCGTCAATATCCGCTTTCAAGCATCTAAATCCGAGCCGGACTACAAATCCAGAAATTCTCGCAGGTAAAGGTGGACACATGTACATTATTGACTAAAATCCCCCCGGTGCTGATTCGAACGCACGGGGGGGCAAAATCATGGCGAATGGGATCATCACAAACGGGATCATCGCTAGCAGGGTGACCGGTGTTCTCATCGACGACTCAAGGAGACGGGCGATTCACCAAGGGTGGAGTCCTGTCCTGTTCGCAACGTGTCTTCTCCTAGGTTGCGCAGCCGATGGCAATCGAGTCATTGAGCCGGCCTTCTCTGAGCCCGCAGCCGATGCGGTCGCCGATTATGAACGCGACAAGCAGCAGATGATCTCGGCACGCGACTGATTCGCTTCATCAGTCACGGCACGTGCGCGCCAGGCTACTCGTTCTCGATGCTACGCCTTCGTGCACAGGCCTCGTCCATCGCTTTCCATTCCAAGGAGGTCGAATGTCTTGCAAATTCGCGCCCAGTCGGCTCGGATTCACGTTGGTCGAATTGTTGGTGGTGCTCGCGAAAATCGGAGTGCTCATCGGACTGCTGTTGCCTGCCGTCCAGGCGGCGAGGGAAGCGGCTCGAAGACTCAGTTGCGCGAACAACTTCAAACAAATAGGTCTGGCCCTGCACCATTACCATGTCGCCCACCGACAGCTTCCGAGACAACTGACCGGCACCGGTAACGACTTGCGTGGCCCAGACCGGTTCTACCTGGCCTCCGATCGAACAGCCAACCAGAGTCTCAGCTTTCTCGTTGGGCTGACGCCGTTCATCGAACAACAGGCGCTATGGGAACAGATCAGCTATCCCAATACCGTCGACTTGAACAATCCGGGCGTACCTCGCAGTCCGACCTGGCCGGCGATGGGACCAACCGTTACGGCGGAGAACCAGCAAAACGAATTGCCGCGCACGAGCGTCTACAACAACGGGTATCTGCCTTGGATGACGGAGATTCCCACGTTTCGCTGCCCCAGTGATCCCGGGTCCGGCTTGCCAGCGATGGGACGATCGAACTACGCCGCCTCTCTGGGTGACGCGAATCGCTATCACGACGCCGGACCGTTCAGCAGCTTCTTGCGCCAGGATCCAAACCGCCTCGTGGAAATCCGCGCGTCGGGGCGCGGCGTGTTCGTGCCACGCAGCAAAGTCACGCTCCGCGATGTTTCCGATGGACTCTCCAACACCATCATGGTGGGCGAAATCGCGAGCGACCTTGGCACTCGAAACACCAGCACACGTCCCAATGAGAACGTGGGGACCACCGAGGTCCAGGACAATCCGACCGCCTGTCGCGATGACGTTGATCCCGATCGGCCAAGCTACTGGAGAAACTCGGTTCCGTTGCTCTCTCGCGCGAACGAAGGCCGCGGCTACCGATGGGCCAACGGAAACGGAGTGTTCACCAGCTTCAATACAATCCTGCCGCCGGGCCGTGAGCTTTGCGTGCGATTCGGACCGACGGGGTTGGGCGTCCTTCCCGCCAGCAGCCAACATCCCGGTGGTGTGCACGGCTTGATGTCCGATGGCGCCGTGGCATTCATCTCCGAATCGATCGACTCGGGCAATTCCAGCCACGGAACGATTCGACTTGGGGGCTCGACGGGCCGGGCCCCCGGCTCCGAAAGCCCCTACGGAGTGTGGGGCGCAATGGGCACCAAGGCTGGCCGGGAGACACCCTAGCGCGCGGCACCCTTCGGGCACGGGGATTAGCCACGAACTTGCACGAATGGCCACAAAGGAGTGTTCGCGTGGGGATTGGCCACGAAGGAATGTGCGGGTGGGGATTGGCCACGAATTGACACGAATGGCCACGAAGGAACGTGCGGGTGGGATTGGCCACGAATTGACACGAAACCTCGCTGAATCCACGAGCCGAGTCTCGCGCTGTCCAGTTAGAAAGGCCGATAGCGCGAATCGACGTGGAGCCAGTAGAGCAACTCGTGGATCAGGTTGAGAGCGGATTGGATGCGATGCTCCGGTCTCTTTTCGATGCAGCGCAGGCAAATCGTTTCGAGCGCACTCGGGATGGAGCGGTCCGAAGCAACCACGCTTGGTGCGGGAGGCGGACGATGCCGGGTGTTTTGAAGAATCTCGTCGAGCGATTCGCCCCACGCTAACGTCTGCAGCGTCAACACTTCGAACAAGATCGCGCCGAGACTGAAGATATCGGTGCGCTCATCCACATCCTCACCCACAATTTGCTCGGGTGACATGTAAAGCGGAGAAGCCTGGACCTGCTTGCGTGACGATCCAAAACTGGACAAGTCGTCTTCCTCTTTCTCGCTTTCTTCCTCGTCCAAGACCTTTGCCAACCCCCAGTCCAATAGCAGAACCTCACCGAAATCGCCCAGCACGATGTTTTCAGGCTTCACATCACAATGGGCGATTCGATGTGCGTGCGCGTAGTTGAGCACCTGGGCAACCTCGATGATCACGTCGACCAATCGCTGCAAATCCCACTTCATCTCGCCGTCAATTATCTTGTCCAGTGTTTCGCGCAGCGTCGTGCCGGACACAAGTTTCATGGTGAAGTAATAGTGCCCCTTGGTGTCATAGCCGACCTCGTAAACTGGCGCCGTGTTGGGGTGCTGCAGCGTTGCCGTGATCCGCGCTTCGCGCAGAAACATCTCCTGTTCATCGGGATCGTCGGTCAGTTCAGGCCGCAGCGTCTTGTAGCAGACCGTCCGACCAAGGTGCAGATCCTTGCACGATTGAATGACACACTTGCCGCCCATCGCGATTTCTTTGAAGTACAGGTAGCGCGTATTGTTCTTCATCCTCGCATCGGAAGATAACGGTTCGTCCAGGTCACTTGGCCGAAGCAAATGGGGGTCGGCCGTTTTCGGATACCGTGAGTTCATGGTGATTCGTAATGATTAGGGTCGTGAACGCAGCCACGAAAATCGATGCGGGTCACTCGGCTGAGCGGCCAAAGACGCGGGCCCAAGAAACGGGCCGAGGAATTCTCGAGTGGGAACTTGCATTCGGAGATCAAGCATCAGGGTCGCGGATCCCGGTTCGTCTGGTTCGCGGGTTCGTCTGGTTCGTCGCGCGTCGCCGCCAGACATCGAAGGGTCGACGCCGTGTCGAAATCAGCCGACCATTTCAAGGCCACCGATGGTGCCCGTGCAATCCCCGAACTGGTCGATTTCCAATCCCAACCGCTGAAGCATCGAAACGTAGAGCTTTGGCAGGGGATAGTTGTCTTCACGGTCGAAGGCCAGATGCTGTCCGTGCCGGAACCCGCCTCCCGCAAGAATGATTGGCATGTTTCGAGTGTCATGGCTGCTGGCGTTCCCTAAATTGGATCCGAACAGCACCATTGTCCGATCTAGCAAGGAACCATTCTCTTCCTCCGATTCCGACAACTTCGCCAGGAATTCAGCGAAGGTCTCCATGACCTGGGACTCGACAATCGTGAGCTGAGAAATCTTCGACGAGTCCTTGCCGTGGTGCGACAACATGTGATAGTCGGTATCGACCCCGGGAATGGAGGGAACGGCATTCATCCCGGTCTCGTAGTAAGTGATGAAAC
Source organism: Rubripirellula sp. (assembly GCA_029287555.1). GTDB lineage: Bacteria > Planctomycetota > Planctomycetia > Pirellulales > Pirellulaceae > Rubripirellula. The sequence continues at coordinate 8,872 of JARFQX010000564.1, forward strand.
GAGTGGAGTCGGTTTCGAGCGCCAGATGCATCATGTCGTACATCAGTCGAGTTCGCTCGATCATTTTGGTTCGGTCGGATTGATCGCGTGGCGGATCCACCTCAACCATCGGTTTCGGCCGAGTCTCCCATGCCTGGGCCTTGAGCAGACGGTTCTCCGCTTCGCGCACCGCTCCGAAGTATTGTTCAATCTTTCGGCGGTCGCGGCCACTCAGGTTCGGCCGCATCTGTTTGGCCTCGGCGGCAACCAGATCGAGCACACTTTGGCCGTCCCTCAACCGTTGCAATTGAGTCGCCTTCTCTTTCGGTTTGCCCTCCAGGAACAATCGCTCGAACAGCTTGGAAGGTCGGACCTCGGCCGGCACTTCAACACCGGCTCGCGACCAAGACAGGCCGGACCCGGAACTGGATAGAGACAAAGAGGCGTATCGCGTCTCGGAACCGAGCGTCTCGGCAGCAAGTTGATCGATCGAGATCGAATT